>JALSKY010000181.1 GCA_026988585.1 Deltaproteobacteria bacterium | reverse complement strand
TTCTTGTGGAGCCTTATTTCCATGATCGAATCCCTCTTTCTTTTTCCTTTAGCATCTTCTGCAACAGCACTCTCGCCATATACAAAGCATAGCTTCTTCTAGGAAGGGAATCAACCGGGACCACACATTAAGGTTTGAACATGATGATAGAAGTGAAAAGGCCCTTTACAGCTATATCAGGGCCCGGGAACAGGAACTGATAAAGAGCGGGGTAGTGGATCAGTAATGTTCAACGTAGTTCCTCTTAGCCCCCTTCCAGGAGCGGTACTTTATCCTGATGATCTGCAGCAGCGTGGATTGAGGATATCTGTACAGGTGGCCATGGTCTGTGGCCTTCCATCATGCGCAGGAGGCAGGTTTGATGCGTCCAGGCTCAATATACAAGCGGAGGTGAGTTGCAACAGGGATGAGATGGTCTCGATTCCTCTTGAATACACTGGCTTGGCCGGGGAATTTTCCGGGATATTGCAGCCTTTTCCATTTTACGCAGGCAGAGATCAGAAGCGGAACACCCTGTTTTTTAATGTGAATGTCCAGGATCCCGTGTCCGGTTTTTCTGGAAAAGGGGAATGGACGGCGTCCTTTCATTCGAGGTGATTATGAGTACCTGCACAATGACATGTCTTGGAGACAGTATAACCCAGGGATGGCATGTCCCAACAGGAGACTCATGGCCAGCCCTTCTTGAGAGCAGGTATGGGTTGAAAACCCTGAATTTCGGTGTTTCAGGTGACACCACCGGAGATGCTCTCAATAGGCTGGATAATGTTTTAACAGCCAGGAAGGATCTGATCTTCATAGAACTGGGTCTTAATGATTTTTTTATGGGGCTTCCAGTGGAGAGTGCAGCAGAAAACCTGTCGAGAATCATCCAAGCCTTTCTGTGTCAGGATGCTACAGTAGTCCTGGCAGGATTTTTATTCAGAGGGCAGGGATCCGGTTCCTGGGAAGCCATGTATCATGATCTGGCCGACAAATTTTCCATTCTCCTCTATGCCAATATCTTTCAGGGACTGGAAGAGTGTAATGATTGTTTCTTCCATGATGGAATCCATCCCAACAGCAAGGGTTACAGCATAATGGCAGATGAGATCTGCCGGTTTATCTATCCCCTTCTTTCCCATAAGGGAGACAGCAAAAGTTAATGGATGAACATGGATTTCCACAGCATTTTTTGAGCAGGGTCCTTCATGCCCTATCGGTACAAAGAAGGCGTGAGATAGAGTCGCATCTTGGCCAGGGGCAGGAATTGCTTGAGACTCAAGACCATTTTTTATCTGAAATCACCCTGGAAGATCTGAAACAGGCGAGAGATGTTTTTGGGAGCCACACACTTTCTGCGAGAACAGTACAGATTGCCGAAGACCTGTTTATAAGGGGCAGGGTAGAACCGGTTCAGGCCATGTTTCTGGAATGGATGAACGGTGCCAAGGCCCAGGTAAGGGGTGAAGATGTGCCGTTTTCCAGAATCATTGCATGGTGTCAGGATTGTGAGGACCTGCAGGCCCGCAGGGAGCTGGCAAGGGAGGCAAGGTCTCTGTGCAGGTTTCTTGCCCCTTTCAGCCATGCCACATGGAAGGCATTCATGGCCGCTATAACTGAAGATCTGGGTTACAGTGATTATATCTCCTTCTGCCAGGCCCGAAGAAAAACCTCCCTTGCTGAACAGGCTGCGTGGTGCAGAGGACTGCTGGCCCGCAACCGTGAGGAATATCTTGCTGAAACTTCTGAATGGCTGGGAGAGGTGCAGCCTGGACTGGCACTGGCGGAGGCCTCAAGGTTTGACGCTATATATCTCCTTGGAATGAGATATATGGATTCCATGTTCAGGGATATGGTCCGGGCAGATTCCGCCAATGAGTTCTTTTCTCTGGCAGGTCTGCAAAATGGTTCAGGTCTCAGAATGGACCTGGCCGGGAGTGCAGGACGTCAATCCTACTGTATTCCAATCAGAATACCTGGTGAAGTGCATCTGATACTGGGACCTGTAACCGGATGGATCGACTGGGAGGCCCTTTTTCACGAGATGGGACACGCCTTTTCCTTTCTCAACACCTCTCCGGCTCTTCCTGTAGAGGCCCGGGAATTTTTTCTTGGCGGAGCAGTCTCTGAGGCCTTTGCGTTTCTTTTCCAGCGGCTCTGCATGAAGAGGAATTTCCTGACATGGCTTGCAGGAACTGAAAGATCTTCCTCTGAACTGAATAGAATCGAATCCATTCAAAGATTGAAATTTCAGGTTTTGATGCGCCGTTATGGAGCAAAGTTTCTTATTGAATTTGAAAACTTTTCCCATAATCGCATAGCAAAGGGTCAGGATCTATATGCCCGGATCATGGAGCATGAAACCGGTTTTTCCTATGATCCTGAGACCTATCTATTTGATCTGATGCCTGAGTTTTATTCCTTAGACTACTTTACAGCCTTCCTGGCCTCTGGTGTCATGGAGCAGCAGCTTATTTCAACATTCGGACATGACTGGTTCAGGGATACCAATGGGATCGACCTGTTGCGGGAGTGGGCTAGTTACGGGAACCTGTACGGGTTGTCCGAATTTATGCAGAGGGTGGTAGGGGCAGAGCTGCACGGCGTAAACTCTCTGAATGCGTTTTGAATTTTTTATGCCGGACTGGTTAAATCCATCAGTTTTTTTGGGGAAACATGTTGGCTCATAGGAACAGGGAAGGCCTTGGAGAGATGGTTCAGATAGTGGACAGGGATAATCGTCCTGTTGGGCAGGCCCATAGGGCCAGAATGCGGCAGGAACGGCTTGTCCACAGGGCCGTCTATATCCTGGTATTCGACAGCAGAGGACAGCTTTTTGTCCATAGAAGGACTGCCAGCAAGGATATATATCCCTCCTATCTCGATCTGACAGCAGGGGGTGTTGTGCTGGCTGGCGAGGATTATCTTGATGCAGCAAGACGAGAGCTACAGGAGGAACTGGGCATATCCGGCACCGAGTTGCATGAACAGTTTGACCTGTATCATGAAGATGAGGAGAACCGCGTATGGGGCAGGGTATATACCTGTGTCTGGGATGGCCCCTTGATTCTTCAGGAAGAAGAGATTGAACAGGGATGGTTCATTGCTCCGAAACAGGTAATCGAGATGGCCGGAAAGGAGAAGTTCTGTCCTGACGGAATAGCCATCCTGGAGAGATTGCTTGCTAAAGGGATAGTGCTGCCGGAAGGTGGATGATGCCGCCAAGGATTCGTGCCAAGAATCAGGATGATGCTCCAAGAGGATCCGGGGCAAGGGTGCCTTTTTGCCCCTGCTTTATGGCCTCTGTTGCCAGGGTGTCGGCCAATTCATTTTCCGGATGGCCAGCATGCCCCTTGACCCATTTCCACTCGATATTGTGTTCCCTGCTCAACTTATAGAGTTTCTTCCAGAGATCTTCGTTCATTACCGGTTTGCCACCAGATCGTTTCCATCCCCGTTTGATCCATGAGTGTATCCACTGGGTGATCCCTTGCCGGAGATAGTTGGAGTCAGTGGTAAGTATCACCCGGCAGGGTTTTTTCAGTGTCTCCAGTGCACGGATGGCTGCCAAAAGCTCCATCCTGTTGTTGGTGGTCAGAGGGCTGAATCCTGATATCTGTTTTTCATGTTTGCCATATCTTAACAAGGCGCCCCATCCGCCTGGCCCTGGATTGCCTGAACAGGCCCCATCGGTGAATATCTGCACCAGGGGGGGCTGTTTTCCTCTGCTGCTGTTTCCTGCTGCCATTATGGTTTGGGCCTGATCCCTGTATAGATGGTGACTATTCCAAAAGTCATTGGATAGTGATCCACCTGTTCAAAGCCTGCCCCGGTCATTATCGCCTTCATCTCTCTTCTGCTTTCAAAGGCATAGATGGACTCCGCAAGATATTCATAGGCCCCGCGATCTCCTGATATGGCACCTGCTATCCGGGGCAGTATGTTGAAGAGATAAAATTTGTAAATGGGACCGAATAGCGGATTGGATGGACGGGAGAACTCCAGTATGGCTGCCTTGCCGCCTGGCTGGAGTACCCGGAACATCTCACTGACCCCCTTTTTCAGATTTCCCAGATTTCTGACTCCGAATGCCACCGTTACCCCTCTGAAGGTGTTGTCCGGGAAGGGCAGAGATTCCCCGTCTGCACAGACAGGGTGGATGAGCCGGTCGGTTTCTGGATTTCCCTTCTCTTCTATTCCATATTTCAGCATGTCATAACAGAAGTCCAAGGCCATCACATGACATCCCTGCTGTTTTACTATCTCTCTGGATAGAGGCAAAGTGCCTGCACACAGGTCGAGTATAGGCCCTTCTTTGGCAGAGTTTAGCTCCCTTGCAGTGCTTATGCGCCAAAGTCGGTCCACATATAGACTTAGCAAGGTGTTGAGAAGATCATATTTCGGGGAGACAGAGGAGAATTTTTTATGCACAAACTCCTTTTTCCCTTGCCTTTCCGGCACTGAACCCGCTGGATTTTTCCTGGAGCCGTTGGCCTTCATATCAAATCTCCTCTCTCGGTTTTGTAATCCTGCTGGATAGATCAGGGATCTCGGGCAGTTTACCCATATGGTACAGCAGCCGGAAAAAATGTTGCAGGCCCCTTTCCTTTTCAGGAGTGAAATGGAACTCGATCCCCTTGAGGTAGGAGAGGCATTCATAAGAGGGCATCGGGATCTTGCCGCAAACTTTGGCCGCGATGGTGGACAGATTGTTTTGCCCCTGCTGGTAACAGTGAATCAGTATCTCGTCAAACCTTTTGAAAAGTCTTCTTTTGGCCTGAAATGTCTCTTTTTTTGCTGCCCATACTGCAAAGACAAAGGGCAAAGATGTCGCTCCGTACCAGATGGATGCAAGATCATAGCTGTACAGGGACCTGTTGCTGCAGTTCAGTTTGAGTGCCTCGTCCCCAATAGCGAGATATCCGTCTGCTTCACCACTGGATATCAAGTTGAAGTCCCCGGTGATATAATGGGGCTCCAGCATGTTGAAATGCTCCAGGATGATATAGAGCAGGTTTATGGAGGTGGCAGATTGTGTTGTAAGGGCGATGTGCCGTCCGGAAAGTTCATATATGGGCACTGTACTGAACAGGATCACGCTGCCCACAGTGCCAGTGGCGCTTATGCAGAATTCAGATACAATTTCAAGTTCTTGGTGGTGCTGCCCATAGAAGAATGAGGAGACCATTCCAGCATCTAACTGCTCCTGCAGCAACATGGAATTCAGCTTAGTAGGTACATCCTCAACAGCATGTAAAAATTCAGGCCGTTTCATCTCTGAAAACGGCACCATTACAGGGGAAGTGTTTACAAAGTTGACCATTCCCACCTTTAGGGTACCTGAATCACTGACCAAGCTGCTCTCTCCTTTATCAATTGAATTCCTGGGCATGGTTCCAGGGTGGCCCCAAACTAATCGGGGGCAGTTATCCAGGATCCGTTGCGCATTACCTTGAATCTGTGTCTGATTTGGTGGCACTCTTTTACCAGAAATTCCATGAGTTCGTCCAGTCTTGTAAGTCTGTCTGTTGGTACCACCACAAGATCAGCATCCATGCCTATTTTTAGACTACCTTTTGTTTTTACAAGTCCCAATGCCCTGGCCCCGCCAAGGGTTGCTGCTTGCAGAATCCTTGCAGGATTCGTGTTTCTGCATATCTTTGCCAGGGCAGCCATCTCTGCAAACAGGTCAAGGTCTTCGTTGCTGGCAAGACTGTCTGTACCTATGCAGATGCGATCAGTCATATTGAAGAGCTGTTCTGCCGGGGCATCTCCAACTCCGATGAACCGGTTACTCCTGGGACAGAGAGAGATCCAAGATCCTCTGCCGGTCAGGGTTTTCATATCCTCTCTTCCTATCTGGACACAATGAATACATATGGTTTTTTTGTCCAGAACCCCAAGGGAGTCGAGATATTCTACAGGACCCTTGCCAGGCAGGGAATAGGGTAAAGGCATCCGTCCCCTTTCCTCCATGAGTTCATAGAGCGGCCCTCTGCCATTTTTAAGAAATTCTGTCTCTTCAGGCGATTCCGCAAGATGAATGGAAAAGGGCAGGCCATACTTCCTGGACATCTCCTTGGCGAAACCTATGACCTGGGGGGAGCAGAGAAACGGGGAGTGGCATGCTATAGATAGGATTGGATCTTCATCGGATCCTGCAATGTTGGCTTGAGCTTTTGCTTCCAGCCTTTTGGAGAAGGCGGTGACATAATCAGGGATGCCGGCAGCAGGATGGATGATCTCCTGAAAGGCCAGGAAGGTCAGGATATGTGAAAGCCTTTTCTTCAAAATTACAGCCAGTTCTGAATTGCCATGATCTCCTGCTGACAGGACGCCGCCCAAGGCCATTTCCATGGAGTGGGAAACCATTGCTTCCTGGTTCAAGAAGAGCGCTTTCTGTTTCATTATGGATCGAACCCATGGAACAAACCCTCTTCCCCTGGTTATTCGGTCATGATGTTGAATTGCCCCGGAAAGCTCCAAGTGAGTATGGGAGTTTACAAGCGCGGGTATCACAACGGCGTTGCCCAGATCCTCTGCCTCATCTCCTGCATGTAGAACCTGGCGTGCCCTGCCAATTGCAGCAATTTTTCCATGTTTTATCTGAATTGCCCCATTTTCAATGAGGTTGAATCCGCCATAGCTGCTGCCAATATCGGTTCGGGGAGCATGAAAATCAGAGAATGGGCCTGTCAGCAGCAACCTGGCCCTGATGGTTCTATTTAGTCTGGATTTCATCACAGTGATTTTTCAATGCTTGGCTAAGACAGGGTTATTGTACTACCTGAAATATGGAAAAATGGATAAAGAGCATAGTTCAGGACATTTTAGTTATTCTATGACTTTAAAGGGGCGAACTCTTGGAAATTGTTTCAAAAAAAGTCCCCCTTGCCAATTTTACTCAGATCTCAAATCAGATGTACCTCTTTCTTCAAACCCCCTTATATCAGGTAGGGCATCGCTCCGCTGTATTGCGACTAACGGCGCTAACTCTACTAACTCTATTTTATGAAGACCATTACAGCCTCTGTGGGCATACCTTCTGGAATCTCGGCCTTGCGTGAACCCGGCTCCAGAATGAACACCCTGTTACGCCCTATCTCTTTTTCTGCTATCAGGTAGTTTGCAACATGCTCGGCGCGTTGGTTTGCCAGAGTTCTCAGATGGCTGTTGGTTATCTCAATATGATTCCGGAGCATCTTCTCCATCACCTCTACTGGTTGAGACTTCAACATTCCCAAAAAATTTCTGGGTTTGTCAAAGGGAGCTGCCTTGTAGGCCTCCTTCAGATATTTAGGGTATTCATCTTGAGATATCTGGATATTTTCAATACTCTCCTTTTCCCGTTCCCTGCTGTCCATCCTTTTGAACTTTTCTACTTTGAGCAGGCACCAGAACTCCTGCTCAAAGAGGGCCTTTCTGTCCCGGTCTTTGGAGCTGTTTCCCATAAGTTCGATATTTAATGCAGGCCTCTCCTTCAGGATCTCTGCCAGAGTATCCAACCTTTTTATCGCCTCTTCTGTGAGGTTACTGCTGCCAGGCTCAAAGGGTATGATATTTATATCTTCACTGGCTCCAAAGGCTGCAGTAAGCAGAGAAAATGGTGAGGTGGCCGCCTTGGCAATCAGATTGGTTATCACATTGAAAATAGTACCCAGTATGCTGAACTGCGGATCATCCAGGGAACCTTTTACCGGAATTTTCAGATCGATGCGGCCATTTCTGTCCTGTAGCAGGGCTACAGCCAGTTTTACAGGCAGACCAGTAGCATCTTCACTCTTAACATCCTGTCCGAATGAGAGCTGATCCACAACAATTCGATCCGCTACTTCTACCTGGCGTTGTTTCAGGTTCAGGTCCATTCTCACTGTAGCCTGCCCCTTACTGATTGTATATCCAAGATATTTGCCAGCATAAGGTGTGAGTTTGGAGAGGCCAAATCCTCTTAGATCAAGGGTGAGATCAGCATAGATATCCTTGGAAAATGGATTTACTTTTCCGTTTAGGGTTATGATCCCGCTACCAGGAAGATTGGCACTAACATCCACTGTGGCAGGCCTTTCCTTGATGGAGTTGAGGCCTGATATCTTACAGGTTACATCTGTGAGAGTAGTGTAGAAGTGAGGAGAGACTGAGAGGTCCCTGAACTCTATTATCCCATGTTTCATCAATATTTCCTGGACAAAAAGCTCTGGAATAGATTCAGGTTCTGTTTTTGCCCGTAGCCTGTTAACACCCTTGTTATCCGGTTTTTTTGCCTCTCTCTTATTTAAATTCTCTCTCTGCTGGGATGATGAACCCTTGGGGCTTGCAGATGCAGGTGGGAATATCCGGTTCAGATTGAGCTGTTTGTTCCTGTCCATTTCCATAAAGGCATAGGGGGAGTCAAGTATCACCTTGTCTATCTTCAGAGTTACAGGTGCATAGGAAAAATGGATCTTTTTTACAGAGAAATCTTTCCACGCAAGGAACTTCTTGCCTGTGCCCCTTTCCAGTGCCCTGAACCCCCTGACATCAATATTGGATTCCGTCTCAATCTTGATGGTGGAACCAGAGAGAGAGATGTCTATGTCAGATGTTGCCCAGAGCGCTCCCCGCGAAACTGTCATTTTGATCTCTTTCGGGATGTATGACTGGAAACCTGCAAGGGGGATAGAGGCCAGTTCCATTTTTCCCTTAAAGGTTCCCGGCACCAGGGATCCCTTACCATCAATTTTTAAACTGCCCCTTTTGTTTATTTTGGCTGTCACGGCAAGATCGCCATGCACCCCAGGGGAAGTTGCCAGCCCTGAACCATTAACTGTTATATCTGTTACATGGATCATGGCCTTTTTCGGCGCGGTAAGATCGGTTATCTGTAAATTTAAGCCACTGACATCTATACTTGGTATCTCCAGTTCCCATTTCTTACTGTTCGCTTCAGAGCCATCATCCTTATTATTTTTATTTTCTGTGGAGCTTGACGGCTGTTCATTACCTGTTGGTTGGGATGCGCTGTTTGTTGAAGGAGATGAGGCAGAAACAAGTCTGGCCAGATTTATCCTGCCATCCTCCAAGATTTTGAGATCGATCTCACCATTACGGAGGAATAGGATGCCAGTGGAGAGCGTCTCTGTCTCGAGATCTGCTTCTGCCCCTTTTAATCCCATCTCTTTAACAGCCATTACCTGTTTACCTGAGTCTTCTGTAATCTTGAGGTCCTCCAGAGAGAGATCTATATCCTTTATGTTGGCAGACAGGGTGTTCTTTTTGGATGTTATCTCAAACAACAGGGAATCTATGCTGAAATCCCCGCTCCTGATCCTGCCTGTGAGCATGTTTGCATAATATGGATATAATCTGGGGATACTTATGTCATTTATCTCAAGCACCCCTGCCAGAGAGGTAATGGATGAATCTGATGAAAACCTCGCAACACCTGTGGCTTCGAGATCAGCATCATCCAGGAAATCAAAGGCTATATGCCATTTCCCATCTTTTTCTCCTGATGTATCTATGTTGGACGCAGAAAACTCCAGCCCCTTTATGCTGGTCTTGAACGGTTTGCTATGGGTTGTAGAGTCCAGAAACTCGATATGTCCTTCGTTAAGATCAAATTCCTTTACGAAAAGATGAGGCTTTTTCCGGGCACTTTTCCGGGAAGCAACAGGCTTCTCATCGACTGTTTGCTGTCTTTTTCTTTTGGTTACTTTCCCTTTTTTACCTTTTGGACTGCGGGTTTCCAGCAGACCTACCAAATTGATGCGGCCTCCCTTTTCTCTGTGAACCATGAGATATGGCTGGTTGACGGTGATTTTTTTAATAATTAAAAATTGTTCTATCAGGTCACTCCTCTCAATTTCTACAAGGATCTCCTTGATTGAGAATACCTTCCTGGATTTAGGATCGAGAAAGGCCAGATCTCTGAGGCTGAAATTACCAAAGATGTTGATAATAGGATCACCTTTTTCAGAGAGCCTGAAGTCTAATTTTATGTCTGCCGAGAGATAACCATCCTTGAGTTTGCCCTGAACCAGTTGATCCACATAGGGAAAATAGCGTTTCAGCTCCAGGTCCGTGAATTGGAAGCTAACCTCGCCTGGTCTGGTAGGGATAAATGGTTTTGCCTTGGCTTCAGTTTCCCAAAGACTGCCATCCACCACTGCACTGAAACGAGGTGTTACAAATATATCTATCTTCGTTTTAAGGTTTGATATGAAAGGGATATTCAGGTTGAATCGAGTCAGGTCATGTTTTGAGCCTTCCAGTTCATCCACGAAGTGGAACTCCCCATCCTTAAGCTGAATATTGTTGATGGAGAATAAAAGCGGTCTGTTCTCCTTCTCCTCTTTTTCCTTTTTTACCTCCTGCATCTTGGTCAAGGCATCAGAGAAACTGAAGCTGCCATTCTTGTATCTTATTACCCTTATATCCGGATTTTCCAAAACCACCTCTCGGATAACCAAGGCACGTTTCAGCAGGGAGATGGACTCCAGATCTATGGTGACAGCCCTGATATCCAGCAGATGTTTTTTTTCTCCCTGTTTATAAACCTTGAAGCCTTCTACCGTGCATCTCAGGTTGAATGGATTGAACTTCACGCCCTGAACGGATATGTCTCTATAAAGCTGCTGGGCAACCTGATTTTCAAGGAGATTTTTTATGATGTTGGGCAGGATGAAAAAGCCAAAGATGGTGTAAAGTGAAAGGAAAAGGGCAGTAACGATTGCAATCTTATGCCAGAGTTTCAATTGCCTGATTTTGTCCAGTACACCCAAGATCTGATCCTCGCTTTCCATATTTGTCAGGTTGTTGATCTCAGATATTTTTTGAGGCCTGATCTTTGCACCATAGCCTTTTTCGAGTTTCCGATACCAGTATACCAGAAAGACCAATGAGGCCAATGAGGTTTGGTATGGCCATGGCGCCGTTCATGGTATCGGAAAAATTCCAGACAAAATCTACTTTCATAAAGGCACCAATAGCGATTGCGAAACAGAATAGATATCTATACGGGTTTCTGGCCTTGAGGCCCAGAATATATTCGATACACTCTTCGCCGTAATAGGCCCATCCTATCATGGTGGAATAGGCAAAAATGGTCAGGCCTACAGTGACAATGAACCCGCCTGTTCCTGCCAAACCGGTATGAAAAGCCTCATAAGTGAGGGCACTGGAGTTAAGGCCACTGGTCCATACCCCTGTAGTCAGTATTACCAGGGCAGTTAAGGAGCAGATGATTATTGTGTCGAAGAACACCCCGGTCATGGCAATGAGGCCCTGTCGTACCGGGTTGTCTGTCTTGGCTGCGGCATGGGCAATTGGTGCACTTCCCAGCCCGGATTCATTGGAGAATACGCCTCGGGCAACCCCGAACCTGATGGCTTGGGCTACTGTAGCACCAGCAAGGCCTCCAGTAGCAGATAGGGGAGTAAATGCATGGGTGATTATGAGCCCGAGGGCTTCAGGTATTTTTTCAAGATTCATTCCCAGGATTATCAATGCCCCGGCTACATAGAAAAACCCCATAATCGGAACAAGTTTTTCAGTTACCTTTCCTATTCTCCTTATGCCGCCAATTATTACTATGCCTGTCAGCAGGGCCAGGACAATGCCGGTTAATGGGGCAGGTATTCCCAAATGTTCTTTTAAGACCATCGCCACCGAATTGGACTGTACCATGCTGCCGATGCCAAAGGCGGCTATGGAGCCCATCAGTGCAAAAAGCCATCCCAGCCAGTTGAGTCCAAGCCCATCCGATATGTAACGCATGGGACCACCCTGCATGGTCCCGTCTGGCAGCACCTTCCGGTATTTGACAGCAAGAACCGCCTCTGCATACTTGGTTGCCATACCAAACAGTGCGCAAATCCACATCCAGAATATGGCCCCTGGCCCCCCGAGATATATTGCTGTTGCAACCCCTGCGATATTTCCCGTGCCAATGGTTGCAGAGAGGGCAGTGGTCAAGGCCTGTATCGGCGGAATGTCACCCCTTCCACTTGATTTAGGTCTTGAGAATACCAGTTTCAGTGCGTATGCCAGCCTGGAAATCTGGATGAATCTGAGCCGAAATGTCAGATATATCCCTGTTCCCACCAGGAACAGGAGCATGTATGGCCCCCATACAAAGCTGTTGGCCTCTGCCAGAATGGTGTTGAGATCCATCTCTCTTACCCCTCTTCTTTAAATTAGCGTTGCTGTCTGAAGTTGCTCAAACCTGTAAGGACTCTTCCATCATGCTGATTCAACATAGATAACCGGCTTTCTCCCGTTTTGAAAGTGGTGCTCGAACAGATTTTCCAATTTTGCATGTTAACAAGTGTTAAAGCTTGTGTTATGTTTGTTAAAGCTTGTGAGCTTGTGTTTTCTTCGCTTTATAATTTGAGCCATTGACAGGCAACAGGATTCAACAAGGGAACATTATGGAAGAAGATAAAAGCATGCTCTATATTGTGGCTACCGGTGATATAATCCATTCCTCTATGCTTTCGCTCCGGGCAAGAGAGAGGCTCCTTCAGGTTATGAGGCAGGGAAGCCAAAGAGTTCAGGAGCTTTTCCCTGGCAGTGTGCCTCTGGATGTGGATATCTTCCGTGGCGATAGCTGGCAGATGTTGGTCACTTCCATAGATCTGTTGCTCCATGTTCCACTGTTTTACCGCTGTTTCATCAAGGCGGGCATGGAAGAGGAAAGGGTGGATACCAGGGTCTCTATTGCCCTGGGAAGAGTGGAGATGGTGCCTGATCTGCGGGTGTCCCAGGGAGACGGGGAGGCCTACCGGCTTTCAGGCCAGGCCCTTGACACTATGTCCCGGAAGCATCACATGGTATTCTCATTTCCCAAGAGGATGGAATCAGATCTCACTCTATCTGCCAGGGCATTGATATTTCTTGCTGATTCCTTAGTGAGCCGGTGGACTGCAAGGCAGGCCTGTGCGGTTGCCTGGGCCATTGCCGGAAAGGGCCAGGAGGAGATCGCCGGCAAGCTATGGCCTGGCGGCCCCATCAGTCAGCAGGCAGTTGCCCAGCATCTTTCCCGGGCTGGCTGGCACGGGCTTTCCAGGGCATTGGAGTTCCTGTATGAAAGGTTTCAGTTATTGGAAAAAAGGGGTGCTGTTTTTCGGAAATAGGCGCCCTGTTTCCACGCCAGGCCTATCTGGTGTATCCGGTTACTCTGTGGCTGATGTTGGTGATAAAAATGGAACTTGATTGTAACAGTGCATTCTCTCTCTTCCTGATTCTGATTTCTGCCCATATAATTGCAGATTTTTTGCTGCAGACCACCAATGATGTCAGAAACAAACATAGAATTCCCTTTTTGTTAAAACACATGGTTACGGTTGGGCTGATGACCTGGATACTCTCTGGTGTCTGGGAGAGCTGGCTCTTGCCTCTCATTACAGCAGTTTCTCATGCTGTTGTAGATGGTATCAAGGTAATTGCCATAAGAAAAGGTGTTGCTACTCCTCTCTTCCGGTTTGTT
>JALSKY010000180.1 GCA_026988585.1 Deltaproteobacteria bacterium | reverse complement strand
TCAGCCAGTTTGCCGTTCCCAAACTTTCATACGGCCTGTATCTCCGGGCTGCACCCAACAAGCATGAAAATATAACGCCGCAGTGTGTATTTTCGTGGTAAATTAACATATCCCTACAGGTGAAGGTAGCGGTTAAATTGCCTTGTTGCTCATAGCAGGCCATGTTAAAAGATATGATTCCTTAAATAAAGGTAGTTTTTGATTTTGAAAAATGAGGGCTTCACATAACTTGTTAGAGGTCTAAACTATGGCTATCCAGAGGGTATGGATGATAACCCGGGAATACTCCGGTATTGCTGGTGCAGGTGGTGTCAAGGATGTTGCCAGGGGCCTTTCCAAGGCACTGCAGGGCAGAGGTATAGAGACAACGGTTGTCATGCCTTGCTACGGTTTTCTGGATTTCAGAGGGCTCGGTTTTCAGGATACTGACATCGGTTTCAACTTAAATATGGATTATGCTGGCGAGGAGCGCATTGAACAGGTCTCATTCCTCAGGGCGGAGAAAGAAGGTATTGAGATATTTCTTGTTGCTGCAGACAGATTCATTGAGAAACGTTCAATTTATACATATACAGATGAAGACGAGTTGATAAATCCTGCCAACAGGAAGGGAACAGGCCATTTTGACTATTTCGCCATGAACATCCTGCATCAAAAGGCTGCTCTGGGTCTATCCCTATACCTGAAAAGGAGTCCTGATATACTACATTGCCACGATGGTCATACTGCCTGCATCCCCCCGCTGATTCGGGAAAATGATGGTTTCAGGCAGTTTTTTGGAACAACCGGTTCAGTAGTTACCATTCACAATGCAGGGCTTGGATATCATCAGGAGGTATCAGACCTTCCTTTTGCCAAGGCGATAACAGGGCTTCCCTGGAGAGTCATCTATAACAGCCTCCTGAACGGTGCCTTCGATCCTTTTATGGCGGCATCTGGTTATGCGCCCCTCAATACAGTGAGTGAGAACTACGCCCATGAGCTCCAGTACACGGAACTGGATGCCATGACTGGTTGGCTGGGACACGCATTGAAGGATAGGGGCATCACCCTGGAAGGGATCACAAACGGCATAGATATAGAGGAATACGATCCAAGGAATCCAGAGCGTCTCGGCCTGGTTCACGGGTTCGACCCCTTTTCAGGGGACTTTTCAGGAAAATCTGCCTGCAAAAGCAGTCTGCTTTCAATGTTGAGTGCCGGCGATGCGGCTGTTGAATTCGTTTCAGGCAGGTTTTCCCATATACAGGTGTTTGGCAGTCTGGAATACAGGCGTGATCTACCTCTGATTACCATGGTCTCCCGTATATCTGAACAAAAGGGTGTGGATCTGGTAGCAGAGATGCTGGAAAGGGGTTACCTGTCCGGCCAACCTTTTAATATGTTGATCCTTGGTTCCGGAAAGGCGGAAATAGAAGATCGGCTCAAGTCGGTGACTTCTATGCCAGGTGTATCCGGACGCCTCTGTGTTCTCCTGGGATATGACAACATTCTGGCTAATCAGATCTATGCTGCCGGGGATTTTTTTATGATACCATCAAGATATGAGCCCTGCGGCCTTACCGACTTTATTGCCCAACTCATGGGTAACATCCCGGTGGCAAGGGCCACAGGGGGCCTGGTTAAGGTTGAGGATGGCAAGACAGGGTTCCTTTTCTCCGAATTGAGCGCCAGAGCCCTGTCTATAGCAGTTTCACGGGGCATTTCCATTTACAGGGAGACTCCGGAACTGGTGCGACAGATGCAGATCAATGCAGTTAAAAAGATCCAGGATCAGTACACCTGGGACAAGGTTGTAGAGAGATATCTGGATCTCTATACCAGGGCGCTGCCTGCACAAGGGTGATCATCTCTCTGATCTGAATGACTTGGCCTCATATCTGGGGTTCAGATGATAAATGCCAGGCAGTTGTCTGTA
>JALSKY010000179.1 GCA_026988585.1 Deltaproteobacteria bacterium | reverse complement strand
AGGCAATACCAATAGAGATCTCTCCATGACCGGCAAGGCTCAACATGGCGAACTGTCCTGGACGATGGTTCCAGGCTGCCTGATCTTCTGGGTTCTCGAGGACGAGCCTGAAACTCTTGATATTGCCATCCTCAGTCTCTACTGCTATCTCCTGAATCCGGGCAGGATATGGTTTATAGGGATTCTGATTCATAACGCTTCCTGAAACACCATTGATCGATTGTATGCTCAACTGTCTGACTCCTCACCAGGCACCTGCAGGAGATCCCGCAGAACCTCCCGAATATCGATATTCACAGGACATTCCCGAATACATCTGCCGCATCCAACACAGGAAAGGGGGCCAAAACGGTCAGGAAAATATTTCAGCTTGTGCATAAACCGGTTCCGCACCCTCTGAACCTTTCTTCCCCGGGGGTTGTGACCGGAGGCATGCTGGGTAAAGAGAGGAAACATACATGAATCCCAATATCGAATACGTCTTCCCTGACCACCAAGCCTCTCATCCTGAATATCGAAACAGTAACAGGTAGGACAGAGGAAGGTGCACACCCCGCAGTTGATGCAAGAATCTGCCACCCTCTGCCAGAACGGGGCGTCGTAACAGGACAGAAGGGGTTTTTGTTTCATCAAGTCCGCCGGATTTTGCACATCTTCAGAGAGGTTGCCAAAGGAAGAAGCAAACAGGGACTCAAACTCCTCACGGGACAGAAGGGTAGCAGAGAGAGAAGAGAAAAACTTCTCGCCCTTTTCTGACAGAAGCTGAACCACCACCCCTTCATCATACTCCCATACAGCCGCATCCATCCCATCTGTGCCCTGGGGGCCGCCTCCTGTCCAGGTACAGAAACAGGTGCTGCAGGTCTCTCTGCAGGGAATACCTATAACCATGAGGGACTCAAGCCTGCTGTTGAAATAGGGATCATGCTCATAGGGCAGCCGGTTGAGTTCAATACTCCTGGCATCACAGGGTCTAACTCCGAAGAGGACAGTGTTCTTCTCTAACCGAGCAGGTTCCTGAAGCCTGAAGGCACCAGGTTCAGCAGGCCTGCATGAGAAGAGGAAGAGTTCTTCCGGCTGCGGAAAACAGAATCGCTTAACAGAATTCAGAGGCAATCCTCTCTCCAATACCGGACGTTCACCCGCCCTGAACCTGGCCCAGTCAACTAACCCCTTCTCGTTGAGAGAAGGAGCAAGAATCAACATCTCATCTGTACGCTCTTCCAGGATAGAAAGCAGATGGCTCCAATCCGTTTTCAAAAGCTTTCTGGCATCCGGGTCCATGATCACCCCCCTTTCCGAGACGGCCTGACCCCATCTTGCTCTGCAGGCTCTGAAACAATATCCAGATCAGGATCATCCTGCCTGTAGGTGGAGAGGGGGAGGGGGGTCTCAAGGTCCAGGCCGGGCTCGAAATCATAAAGCTCCAACAGATCCTTCTGCAGCTTTTTGGTCAGCAGCCGCATCTTGATACCCATGGGACAGACACTTTCACATGTACCACAGTCAGTGCAACGCCCTGCACAATGAAAGGCCCTCAGAATATGAAACAGGGCAGTATCCGTTGCATTCAGGCTCTTTCCCACCCACTGAGGCCTGGAGTCATCCACGAAACATGTGGAACAGTAACAGAGGGGGCAGGCATTTCTGCAGGCATAACAGCGGATACAGGATGAGATCTCCTGCTGGAACCACTCCCATCTTTCGTCCGGCGTCAGGGATTCTATCTCTTCAACCTGGCTGAAAGGCTCTGCAATACTTCGCTCACCCTGTGGTTCACCTATCATTTCGTCAAAAAAAACCGGATCAGGCCTTGTGCAGGTTCGGCAGTTGTCCCTGATAAGGTTCCATCTGGGAACCTCTATACCCTCTCCTCCCGCCATCAATGTGATGATATGATCCTCCTCCTCTATTCCGGTGATCTCCATTCCATCTACTGCTGAGTGCAACCGTTTCCGATCCACCATTCCGCGGCTTGAAACCCCGATAATCAACACCCGTTCCCTTGTGAAACGCTGTTCCTGGATCTGGATTACGATATTTCTGGACCAGCAGCCAGTAGCTACCACCCCCACCTTTGGGCCAGAGATTTCATCTCCTGCTCCATGTTCACTATCCAGCTCCTGCAGAAGGCCAGGAATATAATTAGCAAGATTGATCACACAAAAGCTGTTCCAGATAAGCCTCTCTGCATCCTTGGCGGTCCTGGCGACAAAAGGCCGCGGAGCATAGGGAAGACTACCCCTGCAATACCCCAGAAAGGCTGCTATCTCCCCGGATTCCAGCAGTCTTCCTGCCTCTGCCCGGAGCTCTTCAGTTATGCGTTTGTTGACAGATACCATTTGCTTACCAGATATTTTCCTGATTAGAATCAAACTCCTTGTGTAACCGTTTGCATGGCCCCAGGGCCCTTACCTTTTCAGTAACCTCGGTGGCCTTTTCCGCAAAGCCCTCTCCCTCCGAGGCAGAAATCCATGAAAAATGGAGGCGATCCGGTTCCAGACCAACAAATTCAAGAAACCGTTTCAGCAGAACAAATCTCCGCCTTGCGTAGAGGTTTCCGCTGATATAGTGACAGTCTCCTGGATGACACCCGGAAACCCAGACACCATCTGCTCCAGCCTTAAAGGCATCCAGAATAAGTTGTGCATTGACCCGGCCGGAACAGGGGACCCTGACTATCCTGATGGATGGCGGATATTGATACCTGCTCACCCCGGCCAGATCAGCCCCGGCATAACTGCACCATCGGCAGAGAAAGGCAACTATTTTGGGTTCCCAGCCCTCTTGACTCCTGTCTCTCATATCTTCAAATCCCCTTTACCACCTTCACTCTCAAACCTTTTACACCCCTTGGAACAGGCTACTCCAGACCGGTAACTAAGAGAGTTCCTGTACTGTAAAAGGCTCAGGATCATCCTCCATCAACGCCTCTATCTGAGACATGAGCTCCTGGTTACCCAGATTCAGAAGAGTTATGGCATCAGACCGGCAGGATGCCACACAGACCCCGCACCCCTTGCATACTGCCTTGTCAACCACTGCCTTTCTATTTTTTTCATCGAGTTTCACTGCAAAATAGGGACAAACCTCCTGGCAAACACCACAACCTACACACCTGGTCTGATCCACACTGGCAGTGATACTCTCAGCCGGCACATAATCCCTGGCAAGGATAAGGCCAGCCCTGGCTGCTGCAGCCTTTGCCTGGGCAATAGTCTCCTCGATGGGCTTTGGATAATGGCACAGGCCTGCCAGGAACACCCCGTCAGTGGCAAAGTCCACTGGCCGCAGCTTCATATGCGCCTCCAGGAGAAAACCATCTGCAGAGACAGCACACTTGAAGAGCTGCGACAGTTCTCCAGAATCCTCTCTCGGCACTGCTGCCGTTGCCAGGACAAGCAGATCAGGATGCAGCCTTATCTGTTCCTGGAGAATATGGTCCCTGACATCTACCTGAATCTTTCCGTGCGCATCCAAAGAGGCCCTTGGCAATGAATCCAGATCGTAGCGGATAAAAATGATACCCTTGCGCCTGGCCTCGAGATATATCTCCTCCCTCTTTCCATAGGTCATTATATCCCGGTAAAGCATGAAGATCTCCATCCCGGGATTGAGTTTCTTGAGTTGCAGGGCCTGGCGTATAGCCCGAGAGCAGCACATACGGCTGCAATAAAGACGATCTTCGGCACGGGAACCGACACAGTGGATGAAAACCACCTGTTTCAGATGCGACAGGGCATCAGGATCATCCATGAACCTCCTATCCAGTTCCAACAGGTTAACAGAATTCTTATGCTGACCATGCAGGTAGCGCCACTTTTCATCTCTTTTGCTCCGGGGAATGAAGGATGCGGCACCAGTCGCCACGATGGCAACTCCATGCTCCACACTGGTACCAGACGAAAGCGTTGTAGAAAACTTCCCCACAGAACCGGAGACCTCCTGCACCAGAGCACCAAGATGGAGAGTAATACCAGGATGACCCGAAGTCCTCTCAACCAAATCATGAAGGAATGGCTGAACATCATCGCCTCTCCAGGTCTTTTGAAGAGTTCTGGCATTGCCACCAAGCTGCGGACCCTTTTCCACGAGATGAACAGGAAAGCCCTGATCCGCCAGGGCAAGGGCAGCGGTCATGCCTGCCACACCGCCTCCAACCACCAGAGCAGCCTTGGTAACAGGGATGCTCTCATAGGGAAGGGGGATATGCCGCCTCACCTTGGCTACAGCCATCCGGACCAGATCCATGGCCTTGCGGGTGGCTGCCTCTGGATCGTCCCTATGCACCCAGGAATCCTGATCCCTGATATTGGCCATCTCAAAGAGATATTTATTGATACCGGCCTCTCTCAAGGTCTCCTGAAACAGGGGCTCGTGAGTCCTGGGTGAGCAGGAGGCCACAACCACCCGGTTCAACCCCTTCTCCCTTATGGTCTCTGCAATCCGCTCGATGGCATCCTGCGAGCAGGAAAAGAGGTTGGTCTGCGCAAAGACCACTCCAGGCAGTGACTGGGCATATCTGCACACCCTTTCCACATCTACCACTGCACCGATATTTATTCCGCAGGAGCACACGAACACACCGATCCTCGGAGGTTCTGAATAGATATTCCGCTCTGGCGGGAACTCCTTTTTCCTGGTCTCGCTCCAGCGCGCCTCATGTATGAGCAGCTCGGATTCCAGCACAGCAGCACTTGCATCAACCACTGAAAGGGGAATTGCCTTGGGTTCAAGTGCTGCGCCACAGGCATAAATTCCAGGACGGGATGTGGATACCGGGCTAAGGGGTGATGCCTCCAGGAACCGGTCATGATCCAGCCGGACCCCAAGACGTCCTGCCAGCTCCAGTATCTCAGGACTGGTCTCTACTCCCACGGACAGCACTACCATATCGAAGACCTGCTCCTTCAGTTCTCCGTCTTCTCCACTGTATCTCAGGATCAGGCCATCACCCTGGTCCGGCGGCTGTGGAAGGACTGAGTGGACCCTGGAACGGTGAAAATTCACGCCCTCCTTGCGTGCACGAGAATAATATGCCTCAAACCCCTTGTTCATGGTGCGCACATCCATATAAAACACATGGGTATCCAGATCCCAGGAGGCATGTTCCCTGGCAATCACGGCCTGCTTTATGGCATACATACAACATACTGTAGAACAATATCCGTGACACGCCCGATTGATATCCCTGGATCCAACACATTGCAGCCAAGCGATCCGTTTCGGCTCATCCTTGCCATTCGGCCTCTTAAGGTGACCATGGGTTGGACCAGAAGGGCTGAGAATCCGCTCAAACTCCATACTGGTCACCACACCTGGCAGCTTGCCATAACCTGTAAAATCCAGAACTGCAGGGTCGAAGGGTCTGAAACCCGTGGCAAGGATGATACTGCCTACATTTATCTCAAAACTCTTTTCTCTATCTTCAAAATTGATGGCATCGGTAGGGCAAACCTTGACACATGCCCCGCATCTGCCCGGCCTTTTCAGATAGATACAGGCATCAGAATCAATGGTATATTTGAGGGGAACGGCCTGCGGATATTTGAGATAGATGGCCTTGCGTTTACTCAGACCAAGATCGAACTGATTAGGCACCTTTTTGGGACACTTTTCCGAACAGCTCCCGCATGCGATACATCTGTCCGGATCGACAAACCTGGGAGCCTGGCGTATCTTAACGGTAAAATTCCCTGCCTTTCCAGTTACATCCTCTACAGAGGCAAGGGTCACAAGATTTATGTTGAGGTGGCGGCCGCATTCCACCAACTTTGGAGAGAAGATACAGACAGAACAGTCATTGGTGGGATAGGTCTTGTCCAACTGGCTCATTGCCCCGCCAATGGCAGACTCCTTCTCCACGAGATGAACGAAGAAGCCGCTGTCTGCAAGGTCCAGTGCAGCCTGAACCCCGGCAATGCCGCCGCCCACTACCAGAACAGACCCTTTTGGCTTATCCATTTTTTCCCTCCCTGGACCGGTCTTCCATCACAAGGGCCTTTTCTATCCAGTTCCACAGGTGGGTGGTCTCCCAGTTGCCCTGATAATGGGAGCAGATATCCTTTACCTGAGTGTGACAGTTGTGGCAGGGGGTAATGACCACATCTGCTCCGGTTGCAGCAAGCTGATCAAACTTGGCCTTTCCGTGCCGCCTGCGATTCTCCTTGAAACCCGCCTGCAGGGCACCTCCGCCGCCACCGCAGCAGTAATTATTGGAGCGATTGGGCCAGACCTCTATAAAGTTGTCCTCTCCTGCAACCTGCTTGATTACAAAACGCAGATCATCCGCTACCGTGTCTCCAAGCCCCTGACGCACCAGCTTGCAGGGATCCTGCACCGTAAACTTCAGGCCCTGCACATTCCATGCAGAAGATACCTTCAGCCGTCCATCACGAATCCATTGGGCATAAAGGGATATAATGCTGATAAATTCAAATTTGTGAGGAATCTTGAACCTTCGCAGCCCTTCCAGGACCGCAAAATACATATGTCCTCACTCAGTATTTATGTAGTATCTGCACCCCAGGGCATCGATCGTCTCTGCCTGTTTCCTGACAACATATGCCCAGTCTTCAGGATCTCCTGTAAACAGACAGTAGTTGGCGCCATCCCACCATTTGGACGAATATGTCCAGTCGATGCCCACTACATGAAGAATCTTCCAGAGAGGAACCATCTCTTCAGGCTCTACAGTGGGCTCCTTGGCATTCTGGTTGAGGTAGTATTCAGCACCCTGCTTGTCTATCGGGGCCTTCAGATCCCGCCATGCAGGCTCGTTCTCCCGTACCTCCTCCAGGACATCGTTCACCACCCAGACGAAATCATCGTTGGGGATCCCGGTGCTGTTTGACTGCTTCTGCAGATCGCAGGACCGCTGGAGATTCGGCGGTCTCTTCTCCCGTGGCCGCATCCCCCTGATCTCATAAACAATACGACCAATATCTATCCCCATGGGGCAGGCATATCTGCACCTTTGGCAGATGGTACAGCTATAGATCCAGTTGGTTTCCAGGATATCCTCATCCCGTCCAAGGACCAGGAGGCGCAAAAACTTCCTGGGATCCAGCCCCTCTATACCTGATGCAGGACATCCACTTACGCAAAGACCGCAAGTGAGGCAGTAGTCTATACGGGCATCAGGCACTGCCTTTTCTATCTCTGCCTTTACTCGGCGCCTGAGGCCTTTGAGATCTATCATAATCTGTGTCAACTCCGGTAGGCTGTGGACTTATGCCTGATGAAACAATGGTCTTCCAAAGGCAGAAGCCCTGTTGAAACCCAAACTCCCATCAATGAAGATGGTATGTGAGATGAAAAAAAATGTCAAACCATAACATTAGAAGGATAGCTGATTATTTTTGATATAGGTACTACCATCATGCTGCAACAGGTAAAATGCCAGGGCTGTACATAAAAAAAACAGCCCTGACCCCTATCTGGTTATTGCGAATTAACCGTAAGCATGGGTTCCGAGAATACAGGGAACCCCGAACTTCTCCTCCACCATCTTCTTGAACTGTTCAAAATCGTGGTTTTTACAGCCGGGCTGGGCCTTGACCATGCAGTTGCTCAGATGCACTGCGTCTATATGGACATTCTTTTTGACCATACCGATGTTGTTGATGGTGGCCCTGCCTGGACACTGACACCGAAGAAAACCTACAATCACTGGGTCATCGTACTGGGCAAACTCCCCATTCTTCTCCTTGACCGCATTTATACACTTGTATTCGCCAGGACAACCATAGCCTGCATCCATATAGGAACCGCAACCAATAATGAGAATGTTCATTTTCCAATCCTCCTTGACAACTTGAATCAGACAAAAGACCTTTGATAATGACTCTGCAGATAGATTATGAACCACTTTCTCTCTTTTTTAAAGAGGTTGTTCATAATATGAAATAAAGATGGCAAACAGAAAAAAATCAGGCTATTTCTTGCTACTGAATACAAGGTTTTCCGGAGGAATAATGAACCGTTCAAACTCTTGCCTATATCTGCTGTCTATTTTTTTTCTTGCAGTTCCTCCTTTCCTTTCTTTTGGTGTCTCGCAGGAGAGTACTGGTAAACACGCTGCTTGCAGGGAAACCGCTCCTGTTTTGAGTGCAGACAGGGACAGGGTGTTTCTCGGTCCCTTTCTGGATTATCTGGAAGACCCTGATGGCAATCTCAAGATCTCCCAGATCATCTCTAAAGAGATTCAGGACAGATTCAGGGGATGCAACCAGAAATCTCCTGGTTTCGGCTTCACTGATTCTGCCTTCTGGTTCCGGTTCTCCATACAGAATCCAACAGGGAGACCTCTTACACGTTACCTTGAAATAGAGTATCCCCTCCTTGACAGTGTAAAACTCTTCGTGCCAGATGGAGAAGGCGGATATCACCCCCTTGAACAGGGAGACCATCTCACCTTTGAGAAAAGGATCATTCCCTACAGGAACATAGTCTTTAACCTGCACCTGCCGCCGCACTCTACGGCCCTATATTTTTTGCGGGTACAGACATCGAGCTCTCTTAATCTGCCAGCCTATCTCTATTCTGAGCCTGCATTTATAAACCGGGTGGAAACAGAAGACCTGGCCCTGGGAATCTATTTTGGTATTCTCTTTGCCATGCTGGCATATAACCTGCTGCTCTTTTTTAACATCCGGGAGGCCGTCTATCTCTACTACGTCCTGTTCGTCATCTTCTATTTCCTTTTCCAGCTGGATCTTACAGGAGTGGCCTTCAAATACCTTTGGCCAAGCTGGATCGGATGGGCAAACATCAGTCTTCCCTTCTTTATATTGACTGCCTATACATTTGGCACCCTGTTCACCAGAAAGATTCTCAATTCAGGAAAGCATGCCCCGTTCCTGGACAAGGTGCTCTGTTTTTTCCTGATCATCACAAGTATAGGGTCTGTCGCCAGCCTTTTTCTTCCTTATGAGATCAGCATCAGGATGGCCACCCTGGTCACCACCACGGTCTTTGTCCATATACTCACCGGTTATGTCTGTCTCTACCGGGGATGGCGTCCTGCAAGGTATTATGCCCTAGCCTGGACTGTTTCCATGGGAGGCGCAGCCATATATGCCCTGAAATCATTTGGCGTCCTGCCCAACAACTTCTTCACCATCTGGGGCATTCAGATAGGATCTGCATGGGAAGTGATTCTTCTATCCATGGCCCTAAGCGACCGACTCACCCTTCTGCAGAGGGAAAAGGACCAGCTCCAGACCAAATACACCAGGGAGCTGGAGGAGGCAAACAGGCGTCTGGAAGACTTTGCCCGCAACCTGGAAGAGAAGGTCAAGCAGCGCACCAAGGAGCTTGAGGAATCCAATCGGCTCCTGAAGACACAGACAGAAGAGATGCGCCGCGCAGAAGAGCAGGCAGAAAGGGCCAACCAGGCCAAGTCACTCTTTCTGGCAAACATGAGCCATGAGATCAGGACCCCTCTGAATGCCATCACCGGCATCACCGCCCTGGCCATGGAGATGGATATCACCGGCAAATTGCGGGACTACCTCAAGGTTATCAAGGTCTCTGCAGATTCTCTTCTGGATCTGGTAAACGATATCCTGGACTTCTCCAAGATTGAGGCTGGAAAGATGGAGCTGGAAACCCTTGAATTCAATCTGCTGGAACTACTGGAGAAGATTGCCGATGTTTTTGCTGAACAGGCCTCCGCCAAGGGAATCGACCTGATCATCCATATAGACAGGGAAGTGCCTGAAAATCTTCAGGGAGATCCTGTACGGCTGGGACAGCTCCTTACCAATCTCACCTCTAATGCCATAAAGTTCACTGAAGAAGGCAAGGTCATTGTAAGGTGCAGCCTGATTGAACAGGAAGCCGGCATTGTGCACCTGAGATTTCAGGTCATGGACACTGGCATAGGTGTCGAAGAGCAGCGGCAACAAGATCTCTTCGAGGTATTCACACAGGCGGACAGTTCCACAACCAGGCGTTATGGGGGCAGCGGACTTGGGCTTGCCATCTGCCGCAAGATAGCAACCCTGATGGATGGCACCATATCCATGGAGAGTGCACCGGGAAAGGGAACAACATTCACCTTCGAGGTGAAACTGGAACTGGCTTCGTCCTCCGATCGTAATGGACCCGGGCAGGGAGAAACACTCTTCCCTCTTTTAAATGAAAAGAAAAAACCCTTGGCCATACATCTCCTGTACCAGCAACAGGAGGTGGAAAAGAGTATTCGGGAACAGCTTGCCCGTCTTGGAAGTAAGCTCAAATCCAGCATCAGGATAGATGGATTCCATCTGGATAAAGAAACAGCTCTTCCCTGCACTCATAACGGCATAGACCTGTTCATCATAGACATTCCACCCCAAGAGCTGATTCCAGCAGATCTCCTCATCGCCTTTACAGGGCTGATCATGGAACAATATGAGGAGCAAGCTGCGCCCTTGTTTATTCTCCTTGCCCCCCAATGCAAAACAGCAGAGATAGAACAGCTCTTCCATGGTCATAAAGAGATCCTGACATCCCCCAGGCCTGCCACACCTTTCCGGCTCCAAAGGGCCCTGGCAAAAATTGTTGCCAGGGAGGATTCTCCAGAAGGCCTACCCGGACAGGAGTCTTCAGCTGTGCGAACTGGATTCCGCAATGTAAAGATATTGGTGGTTGAGGATAACGAGATCAATCAGATGGTGGCGAGAGAGATCCTGGTAAAACATGGTGCCACAGTGGAATTTGCAAACAATGGTCTTGAGGCCCTGGAAAAGGCCTCTACAGACCATGATCTGATCCTTATGGATGTTCAGATGCCTGAAATGGATGGTTATGAAGCTACCAGGATACTGAAGAAAAGACCAAACATTGGGAAGATCCCTATCATCGCCATGACAGCAAGCGTCTTCAGGCAGGACAGACAGCGTTGTGCCCGGGCAGGAATGGATGATTTCATCATGAAGCCTGTTACGCCTGAATCACTCATGGCAGTACTAAAAAAATGGATTCCTGAAGAAAAACAGAGGATATTATCCCCCTCTTCGGATGAGCAGCATGGAGATACCATGCAAAACCATGCAGAAAAGACATGGAACACAGGAGAAGTTCCCGGGGCAGATATGGAGCAGGTCAGGAGCCGGTTTGGACAAGACCTCAGCCTATATCTGGAGCTGCTGGAACGATTCGTATCCGACATGGAGGGACTTTCCCAACATCTGGAAACGCTCATTGAAAAGGGCCGTTTTTCAGAGCTGAAACGGTTCTTTCATACCCAGAAAGGTGTATGCCTCAACCTGGCACTCAATGAACTTGGAGCACACTTCCTGCAGGCTGAGATGAAGAGTACACAGGAACCGGAAGCCCTTTGGGGGATCATTCCCGCCATAGAGAAAAAAATCGCATCCATCGCCTCCTTCATAGAAGAAACAGGCAACAAAAGGGGGGAACTGAAAGCTGAGAGGGAAAAACCTGCGGCAGACAGAGATAACGCTGAACTTTTGCAAAAAATCTTAGAACTTGACGAACTGCTGCAATTAAACGATATTGAGAGTGAGTCTATCTGGCATGAACTCCGGGCAGAACTGCGAACCATTATCCCCAAAGAGCCGATTCATCAGATAACAGACCTGATAGCTGAAATGGAATTTGAGGCCGCATCTGCCATGCTTCAGGAGATCTGCTCCAATCTTCAGGAACATTCATCTTCAATGTAGGAATTCCTGCCCAGGGAAAAGGAGAACAGGTGAAAGCAAAGGGCGGTTCAGGCAGATCCACGGGACAGCACATACCCCTGGTGACACTATTGGCCGACCTTCACCATGAAATCCGATCTCCACTCAACACCATCATCAACATGGTGGAGCTGGCCAGCCAGAACCAGCTCTCCCAGGAGACACAACAATATATCAACACCATCGAGCGATCTGCCAAGGGCCTTCTGAGCCTTCTGGATGATATTATCGAGCTCTCCGATGATGGGAATGGAGAGAACAGCAAGGTACAGCAATTTGGCCTGACAGAGCTCCTGGAAGATATCAAGGAGAGCACTGCAGGGACAAGGCTCGCTAGGAACTCTGCCTTGACCGTGGAATTCTCTCAGGAAATCTCTGAGTGGTACAGAGGGCCAAGAGGCCGTATTAGACAGATAATCACACAGCTCATAAACTATGCCATAAGGCAGGCAGAATCCCCTGAGACATTGCTGCGTATCTCATTCCACAGTGCAGGACCGGAAGATGAACTTATGAAGTTTCACCTGCAGGCATCGGTCAGGTCAGATCTGTTCGAACAGCTGTCTCCATTCCAGGACCCACGGATACTGATATGCCGAAGAATTCTCCTGGAGATTGGACATGATCTCAAAGCAGAGATTGACTCAGAAAAAGGTCTGCTCCACCTGACATTTTCTGTAAAAGCGGAGCAGTTGAACATGCCCTGGGCTCAACCCCTTCTTCCCACCCCTGTAGTTGCCATTGCCGCAACGGATCCCCTCGCCCGTATCATAGTTATGAGACGGCTACAGGGTTGCGGCTTTCAGGTTGAAACAGCTTCGAGCCTGGAAGATGCCCAGAAAATTCTGGATTTTCATCTGGCAGATGGTGTATCTGGTCAAAGAGGCCTGACCCTAATCGATTTTCAACTGATCAAGGCCGTTGCCCCCCACGCTCCTGTCCTGATTCCTGAGCAGATTTTTTCTGCCAGCCTCAGACATCCAGTGATTGTATTCGATATTCCACCCCTCAACCTCATGGCACTCAGCACAGAATTGGAGAATATGTCGTCTTTCCAGAACAGGGATGATGTGGGCCTTGTAATGTTCCCTTCCCGGGGAGAGCAACTGATACCGGAGCTGCTTCGTATCTTACAGATAGACCGGGAACAGCTCAGATCTCCATACTCAGACACCCAGGAAAGAGTGGAGGAACCGGACCTGGAACTCCTCATGGGGATGAAGGTCCTGGTGGTGGAAGATGACCGAATCAACCAGAAGATTTTGATAGATATATTGAAACGGTTTGGCATCAAGAGTGTAGTGGCAACCACAGGGGCTGCTGCCCTGAAGGCAGTTGAACGGTTTCGTTTCGAGGCTATATTCATGGATATCAACCTGCCGGATTCGGATGGCTACACCTTGACCCAGCAGATCAGAAGGAAAGAGGGGTATGCCTTTACGCCAGTGATAGCCCTGACCGCCAGCACCAGAAATAGGCAGAAATGTTTTGATGCAGGGATGGATCAGTTTCTTTCAAAACCTTATAGCGAAAACCAGCTTCTTGCGGCACTACACCGGGTTAAGGAGGGAAGATAGTTCTCCGGGTTTCATAAGACCTGTGTTTCACGTGAAATCATCCTGCTGCTATACTCTTTCCATTCCAACAATCTCATAATGGATACAGATCTTATTATTTTTTCCATAAAAAGGCCCATATTCATTAACCGGACCAGATAATGTGAAGAGAGGATAACCAAATGAAATATATAGCCCTATTCCTGGGTACTCTTGCAATACTTACAACCGGGTGCATATCAAAAAACCGCATCTTTCAGTACCCTGAGATCCATGCCAATACCCCTG
>JALSKY010000178.1 GCA_026988585.1 Deltaproteobacteria bacterium | reverse complement strand
TAAACCTTTGCCGGGCTCCTTTCCCTGGCGCAGCACCACAAAGACCTTGATAGATTCCCCCTTTACTTCATCAGGCAGGCCGATTGCTGCAGCCTCTGCCACCGCGGGATGTGATACCAGGGCGTTCTCCAGATCCGCAGTCCCGATCCTGTGTCCTGCCACATTCAAGACATCGTCGGAACGCCCCAGCACTGAGATATAACCTTCCTCATCGCAAACAGCTATATCACCGGTAAAATAACATCCTGGGATGGTGTTCCACACTGATTGATAACGCTCATCATCATTGTAAATAGTGCGCATCATATAGGGCAAAGGTTGCCGCAGGACAAGATTTCCTCCCTTGCCTGCAGGAAGTCTTTCTCCCTTTCCATCCACCACATCCAGGACTACTCCCGGCATCGGTTTACCACATCGTCCCGGTTTGTTAGACATGGATGGCATGGTCCCTATGATTGGAGAAGCCACCTCGGTCTGCCAGAAATTGTCTATACAGTGACCGTTGTTCTCAAGGATGACCTCCTGTGCAAAGCGCCATGCCTCTGGATTTAACGGTTCGCCTGCGCAGGCAAGAATTCGCAAGGTGGAACGTTCAAACCTTTTGATATGTTCCTCACCGAAGCGCATAAACATTCTAAGGGCAGTAGGGGCAGTAAACATTACATTTACGCCATATTTCTGCACTGTCTCCCAAACTATTCCAGGATGGGGGTAATCCGGTGCCCCTTCCCTTATGAGTACAGTGGCCCCGGCGCAGAGAGGTCCATAGACTATATATGAATGCCCTACGATCCAGCCAATATCCGAGGTTGACCAGTAAACATCCCTGTCCTTGATGTCAAAAAAGGCCTTAGTAAGATAGTATGTTCCTACCATAAACCCCCCATGCACATGGACAACACCCTTTGGCTTGCCTGTTGTGCCTGAGGTATAGAGTATAAACAGAGGATCTTCTGAATCCATCACCTCTGGCGCACAGTGGTGGCTGTTGCTTTTAAGAAGTTCCCAGAAATCATCCTCCCACTCATTGAGTTCAATGGCTGGCTCCTGACGCCTCAGAACAATAGTGGTCTCCAGATAATCCAAATCCTTTGAGGCCTCATCCACAGTGGCCTTTAGACGTACAACTTTGCCCCTTCTATAGCCGATATCAGCACAGATTATCGCCTTAGCCCGGGAATCCTCTATACGTGAGCGCAAGGCACCTGCCCCCATTCCTGCATACACTACTGAATGGATGGCACCTATCCTGGCACAGGCCAGCATGGCAATAATTCCCTCCAACACCAAGGGCATGTAGATGACCACCCTGTCTCCCTTGCCTATGCCTTTTGACTTAAGACCATTTGCAAACTGGTTTACCCTGTCCCGCAGCTGACCATAGGTGGCAGTGAGCTCTTTCCCATCTTCTGAAAGCCAGATAAAGGCCATCTTATTCCTGCGCCAGGAGTCAGCATGACGATCCAGGGCGTTCAGGGTGATGTTTGTCTTGCCATCAACAAACCAGCGATGTTCCGGGATATTGATCTCCCTCACCTTGCTCCACGGCTCGAACCACTCCAGTTCCTGGGCTATCTGCCCCCAAAAACCTTCAGGGTCCCTTATGGAATAGGCATATACAGAATCATAATCCTTTATGAAGGCCTCTTCCTTTACCCTCTCCGGGGGATCAATTTTTTCATCTATCTGTGTCAATGCCTCAATCTGACTCTCAAATGAACTCAATGCTCCTCTCCCCTTTCTCTCTATTTTTCAGGGAAAAATACATCTAAATGAGACAAATGCAACATTTGGGAGATTGGAGAGAGAAAAGAGCAGACATAAATGAAAAAAGCTGCTGGTCCAAGAGATAGACCAGCAGCTTCCATGCAATAATCAACCCGGGATTGAATTAACAGGTTTGCAGGGCCTAAAACTCCACTGCAAGCT
>JALSKY010000177.1 GCA_026988585.1 Deltaproteobacteria bacterium | reverse complement strand
ATGGAAGGAGATATCTCTGCGTCATAATACCGTCTCCTTTAGGATAGAACCCCCACCTTTTCAGATTTATGTGGCAATGGATGCCCATGGTATAGATGGCTGGCAGGAAAACCTTCTCAAGGTAATGGAAACAGGGGCTCCAGGGTACATGGGTTCCACCCTTTATAGTGATTTTGGAGCTTGAATTGCATAGGGCAAGAGGGATCAGGGTGGTTTGAAATACCAGTGAAACCGATCCTGCAGTGCCAATGTTGAACTGATAATTTCCTGGCTGGATTGCTCCCGGTTTAAAGCTGATCTCTTCAGATCCAGGAACTGCACCTGTTATCTCTGCCCCGGATATGGCCTTGGCAGCCTTTATGGCTGCAACATGCTGCGGTCTCAGGCCAGGCTGTGGACGTTTTGCCCTGATGTTTATCATAGAGAAGGGCTGCCCGGTCATGAGGGACATGGTCAGGGCAGTACGTACCATCTGTCCGCCCCCTTCTCCAAAATTTCCGTCAACAATGATCACTGTTTCGATCTTTTGTTCATGTTCAAATCAGGATTGAAAGATGGGGAAATAGCCGATTCATCTCATTGAATTGAGTCTCTAACCCAATAGCGTATGCTCAAGCCTGCACGACCAGCTACACCTTCATGTTTTCACAAGGAATCCGGGGAATGGATATGGTTATTCTTGTCCCCCTGGGATTCATGCGTTCGATTTCCAGGTTGCCTTTGTGTTCGGTAACAATCTGTTTGACAAGGTTTAGTCCCAATCCGCTACCTGGTAGCGTTTCATTGTGGACAGTGGACTTGATCTGCCTGATTATCTCTTCTGGAATACCTGGACCGCTATCCTCAACACTCATTTCAAGAGAATTATTGGTGGAGAAAAGAGATATTCTTATCTGTTCGCCTCTGTCTGCTACCTGTATGGCATTCCTCAGAAGATGGGTCAGGGCAAACTCCATGTGTCTGGGATTGCCATAGAAGCAGAGAGATTCTGTTTTATCCTGTTGAACAAGGATATCTATCTCTTTGGCCTCAGCCTCTATATTCATCATGGCCACAGTCCTCTCCACGATCTTGTTCATTTCCTGCGGCATTGTCATCTCAGTGGAATGGCCTATATTTCTTTCAAATCTTTGGACCATGTTTTCAAGATTCTCTATCTGGATCATTATGGTGGAAAGATATTTCTTTTCCAGGGAAGGATCCTGAGCAAAGAATGGTGTCAACCTCTTGCGGAGTCTCTTGAGCAGGCCACCGATTATCATTATGGGGTTTCTTACTTCATGGGCCAGCATCATGGCCAGTTCTGCATGGGACCTTCTGGCAGTGAGTGATTCTATCTCCCTGTTCAGATCCAGGAGGGCCTTGCTCGTCTTTTTTATTCTTTCCTTGTCCCTCTGCATTTTGGTTATGATGTGTTCCATGTGATGGAAAAACAGGGTTGCAGAGGCGATGAAAACAAAGGTAATGGAGTTTATGGAGCCGCTGACAGGTGAGATTTTCTGCCAAATATCCTGATGTCCTGAGATGAGGAGCAGATGTTTGAGTAAATGTCCCAAGGAACGGGATAGAGAAAAGGCAAAGATCGCTATGGTAAACCAGAGCAGATAAACAGCAAGGGCATCTCCAGGATATTTCTGCTGCAGCCGTCTGGCCCTGCAAAGGCATAAAATAGAGAGCAGGGTCATTGCTATACATCCGGCGGTATCTATAAACCAGATCGGATAGAGCGGAAGATACATTACCTGTCACCTGAACTCTGAGATTTTTTTCCGTTTTCCAGCTTCTCGCTGTTGCAGTGCCGAAAATGGATGTTGATCCCTGCCAGGAAGCAGGCAACAGCAGGAACACATATTATATGATCCATCTTGAGGATATAATATATTATATCCTGCCAGTCGGTAGCATAGAAATAGGGAGGCATACGCTCGCCTGATTCTGGCAGGACTATCTGTTCCGGTGTGATAAAAACCTCAAGGATGTGGCCATAAAATGCCCATATATTCCAAACAATCAGGAGAATGGCCCCTGTGGAGATGAATTTGGTCGCCTTGGGATTCATTATGGCAGAGTAACGGATCCGTATTGCAAACAATGCCATGGAGAAGGCGAAGAATACATGGGCTGCCTGATGGACATACAGCCCCTCCACTGGTCCGTGGCTCTGAAGTGCAAGGGCTGGGCCAGGATGGATGGTTATGAAAAACAGGGTGAGCAGACCTGAAAAACAGGCAGGAAATCTATGGAGATTCAGTGTGAACATTGAATTCTTTTTTATAGGAGCCATGAGTAGCCCCATTGGATGAGTTTATGGGCAGCGACCATTGCTTACAAATAATTTTTGGATTTAAAGTCTAAGTTTAATATCAACTGACCTGCAAGGGAAGGATAAACAGATAGCATCCTTTGTTTTTCCCGGATCAGTTCTCTTTTTTTGGTGTTCTGGCAAAGGTAAGAGCCCGGACCTCAACAGCCCCTGCTGCTAGGAGGGTCCTGGTAGCCTCTTTGATGGTACTTCCTGTTGTGAAGACGTCATCGAACAGAAGGATTTTTCTTCCCCTTACACCATCTCTTGCCAGGAAGCTCCCCCTGACATTTTTCTGTCTCTCTTCAAGGGATAGGGATGCCTGCTGCCGGACCTCGCGTTTTCTTGTGAGCAGGTTGTATGAAACTGTCTGTCCCGGGAAGATCTCCCTTGCCATGAGCAGTGCCTGGTTGAATCCTCTCTCCTGCATTCTGGATCGTGAGACAGGAATAGGAACTATTGTCATCTGGGGCAGGGCCTCGTTAAACTCTTCAAGGAATACGGTCTTGCGAGTCAGTGCCCCAATGGCATTCAATGTGTGAAACTTAAACCTGAATTTGAGATCACATACCAGATCCCTTATGGGGCCATGATACCAGAAAAGGCTTCGCAACCAGGTAAATTCAGGCGGGTTTTTTATGCAGTCTCCACAGACGTGATCTATACCGCTGCTGCTGTGAAAGGGGGTGCCGCATACTGAACAGCAATGTGGGGTCAGGGGAGATATCTTTGAGAGACACCCTGTGCAGAGGCCGGTACTCTCTTTTTCTTCTGGCATTATTGGGGCAAGACAGCAGGCACAAAGGGGCGGAAAGAGGATATCCATGAGCCGGTCTATAAGGCAGGGTGATATGGTAGATAACCAGCCCATCTGTATCACTTTTTATGACTACAGGCTTTTCAATCCGCCCCTTTGAGGGAGTTTCAAGATATTACATGCAGTTTATGATCTCTGTAGCGAACTCGGAACACTTCACTTTTTCGGCATTATCTATCTGTCTTGCCAGGTCATAAGTGACCCGTCTCTTCCCGATAGCTGCTTCCAGGGCATTATGAACCATCTCCTTGGCCTCTGTCCATCCCAGATACTCCAGCATCATTGCACCTGAAAGGATTAAGGAGCCGGGATTTACCTTGTCCTGTCCTGCATACTTAGGGGCTGTTCCATGTGTGGCCTCAAAGAGTGCAACACCATCACCGATATTTGCTCCAGGAGCCATTCCAAGACCTCCGACCTGTGCGGCCAGTGCATCTGACATGTAATCACCATTGAGGTTGGGCATGGCCAGCACACTGTATTCCGCAGGCCTGAGCAGCACCTGCTGAAACATGGCATCGGCTATTCTGTCCTTTATGACGATCTTGCCTTCTGGCCTTTTTCCATCATATTTTTCCCAGAGTTCATCTTCTGTGATGGTCTGGTCCGGGAATTCCAGTTTGGCCAGCTCATAGCCCCAGTTCCTGAAGGCACCCTCTGTATATTTCATTATGTTGCCCTTGTGAACGAGTGTAACGGAGTCACGATTGTAATCTATGGCATGGCGTATAGCCTTTCTCACCAGTCTGTGGGTGCCTGTTCGGCTGATGGGCTTGATTCCTATTCCAGAGTCTGGACGGATCTTACAACCCATCTCAGTAGTGAGGAAATCTATTACCTTCTTGGCCTCGCTGCTTCCCTCTGCCCATTCGATTCCTGCATATACATCTTCAGTATTTTCACGGAAAATCACCATATCGATGAGTTCAGGCCGTTTTACAGGGCTGGGTACACCCCTGAAGTATTTGACCGGCCTGACACAGGCATATAGATCAAGAACCTGCCTGAGCGTGACATTCAGGCTCCGGATACCCTCTCCAACCGGTGTGGTCAAAGGCCCTTTGATGGCCACTACATATTTTTTGATGGCGTCGAAGGTCTCCTGGGGCATCCACTCCCCCTTTACCTCCTTGGCCTTTTCGCCAGCATAGATCTCAAGCCATTCGATCTTTTTCTGGCCGCTGTAACCCTTTTCCACTGCTGCATCCAGCACCCTTCTGGTAGCGTTCCAGATATCCGGGCCAATTCCGTCCCCCTCAATGAACGGGATAACAGGATTGTCAGGTACATTGATTGTCCCATCAGAATTTATGGTGATCTGCTCTCCACTCATGACAACTATCTCCTTTTCAAGGCATCTGTTAAAACTACCAGATTAAGTTAAAAGAAACTGAATAGAGATGCAAATGAATTTGAATAGAATTGGAGCAGTTCTAACGGCAACTGGAAATCCGCTTTCATCTTCAGCCTCCATTTTTTTATGGATACTGGCTTGAATAGCGTGTAGTAATTCTGTAGGAATCTTTTTGTCTGTAGGTTTTGTCCCAAAGAGCTCCTGAAATCTTGTGATCACTACTATTGTGCAGGATATCGTCATCCATGTTTTCCGTCTTGCCAGGGAAAAGAATTGAGTAGATTGGAGGCCGGCTATGAAATCTGTTTTATTGTTCATGGGTTCTCCCAGACAGGGAGGTAATACTGACCTTCTCTCCGATGCCTTTCTCCAGGGAGCAAAGGAGGCTGGCGGGGAGGTAACCAAAATATACCTTTATAAAAAGGAGTTCTTGCCCTGTGTCGAGTGCGGGGGGTGCGATGAATCTGGAGAATGTATCCTTAAAGATGACATGACTGCTCTCTATGATAATATTCAGCAGGCAGATATTATCGTTGTGGCATCCCCTATGTTCTTCTATAACATAACAGCCAAAACCCAGGCCCTTGTGGAGCGTTCCCAGGCCTTATGGATCCGGAAATATGTGTTGAAACAGGCAGTAGAAAAGGAAAAACAAGGAGTTTTCCTCTCTGTTGGTGCCACCAAGGGCAAGATGCTGTTTGACGGTTCTATCCGTGTGATCAGATACTTTCTGGATGCTGTGGGGGCGAAACTTACAGCCGGTCTGATGTTCAGAGGGATCGAGGCCAAGGGGGCCATAAAGGAGCATCCTTGTGCCCTGAAAAGTGCCAGGGCCCTGGGTGCTGGGATGGTCACCGGTTCCGCCCTGGATGAAATCGAGGAGATCTATCTACCCTGAAATTGGAGACAAGACAGTTTTGCCCTTATGAATTATGGATATTGATCAACTCGCTGAGATAGTAGAGAAGTTTCCTGGTAACATTATTCTCCTGAAGGGAGAGCTGGTTTATAGCATCAGTTCCGTGCTCAGGGAGTGTTTGTCCCGTAAGGGTGTGTCTGATCCTGTAGGCAGGTCGGTCATGGATGTTTCATGGCTGACCGTTCCAGATGTAGTCCGTAAGGCCCTTGAGCAGCCTGAATCTCTGGATTCTTCCATCACCTGGTTCTCAGAGCCGGATATACCAGGTGTTATATTGGCACATAATGAATTTACCTGTATAGACAGTTTATCCCCAGGCTATTTCCTTTGGAAGTTTTGTGAGAAGACCGGGGAGTGGATACTGGATCGCATTCCAGAAGTAGTGGCTGTATCCTCAGGCTTTACTCCCAGGTCTTTCAGTTATATCTCCGCCGGAATTTCTGAGTGGACAGGTGTCCCCGCGGAAAGGTTTATTAAAGAATCCGAACTGTTCATAAAGATGGTGCATCCTGAGGATCGGGCAAGATTGACCCAGTTTCTGGATGCCATTTCTGAAGGCCATTCTCACCGTTCCGCCAGTTTCAGGCTGACCAATATTGATGGGAGTTTCAGGTGGATCAGATTCTCTGCCATGCCTTACCAGGAGATGTCAGGCCACTGTTTCTACCTGTTTACTATGGTGGATATCAACGATGAGATGGACAGCCTTTTGGCATTGAAGGATGCCAGCCAGAGATACAGGATTTTTACAGAGCAGAGTTCTGTAGGAGTTATCTGTTTTGACAGGGCAGGAACAGTTGTAGAGAGCAATGAGAGGCTCGCAGAGATCCTTGGAGTCAAACTGGACAGGATTGTCGGAAAGAACTTACTGGGGTACAGCCATCCTGTCTTGAAGGGGCTAGTCAAGAGGGTACTTCGTGGTGAAGTGGCCCGGCATAAAGGGCCTTACACCAGTGCAATCTCAGGCAGGGATCTTCTTCTCTCCATCAAGATTTTTCCTTTGAGGACAGAGGATGGGCTCATACTGGGTGGTTATGGTTTTGTCGAGGATATAAGCCATAACGTGGAGATGGAGCGGCGTCTTGAAGAGGAGAAGAGATTCAACAGGGCTGTTGTAGAATCAGCCGGTCTTATTGTGGCCTCTGTGGACAGGTTTGGCTTTATCCAAAAGGCAAACAGTGTGCTGACAGATATTGCCGGAGTCCCAGGCGAAGACCGGGTTCAGGGGCGTCTTTTCTGGGATGTAATGGTTCCTGAATCGGAACAGGGACGTTTTATTCATGGCATTAAGGAGTGCATAAGGGATGGTTTGCCCTTTCAGATAGAGACCCATCTGAGGCAGGAGCAGGACAGGGAGCAGAAAAGATTGATATCGTGGAGAATCTCTCCTCTTTCCCGGCAGGAGAAGGGGTTTGGTTCCTATCTCATAACCGGTACAGATGTTACTGCCCTCAAAAGATTGGAGGATCAGTTTCGCGCCTCCCAGAAGATGGAGGCAATAGGCCGTCTCGCAGGTGGCATCGCCCATGATTTCAATAACCAGTTGACTGCTATTCTGGGCTACTGCCAGATGATGCAGATGGATATGGACAGTGACGATCCCTATCACAGGCAGCTTGAGATAATCATAACTGCAGCCAAGCGTGCTGCTGAGACCACCAGTCAGCTCCTTGCCTTCAGCAGAAAACAGGCCCTGCAGCCCAAACGGGTGAACATCAACAAGATTGTGCGGGAATCAGCCGTTCTCTTCGAGAGGCTCATTGGAGAGGGGATCAGAATACGCTATGAACTCATGCCGTCTGATGCAGTGGTGGAGATCGATCCTGGTCAGTTCCAGCAGGTATTGCTCAACCTGGCTTTGAATGCCAAGGATGCCATCCAGAACAGTGGCACCATCACCATAAGAACCGAGGTGAAGTCCTTTGTGGCTGTCCCCGGGGATGATTTTGGTGGCAGCGGGACCTATGTCTGCGTCGATGTTCAGGATGATGGTGCGGGTATGAGCAAGGATGTGCTGGATCGGGCCTTTGAGCCGTTCTTTACCACCAAGCCGCTGGGGCAGGGAACAGGGCTCGGACTTTCCATGGTTTATGGAACCATCAAGCAGAGTGGCGGACATGTCTGCATTGACAGCGCAGAGGGAGCAGGTACTACAGTGCACATAATGCTTCCGCTGGTTCATGGCCATGTTGAGGAGAAGAATGGTGAGGACTCGGCCGAGGAAGATATGATGATGCATGGCACTGGCCGGACTGTAGTAGTGGTTGAAGATGAGCCCATGGTCCTCCATCTGGTCAGGACATTTCTAAAGAAGATGGGGTTTGAGGCCAGATGTTTCAAGGAGCCGTCAGATGCCTTGATCTATATAGAATCTGTGGGAGCGGATCAGGCTATAGAACTCCTGCTGACTGATCTGGTGCTGCCTGGAATGAGTGGCAAGGAACTTGCGGAAAAGGTGCTGGAGTTTCTTCCAGATCTGAAAGTCCTTTATATGTCCGGATATAGTGCTGAGCGTATCTCCAGGCATGGTATCTTGCCTGGTGATTCCACCTTTCTTCAGAAGCCCTTTACCCTTTCGCAGTTTTCCATGAAGGTGAAATCGATTCTGGAGCAGTAGCGGTTTGCTCCCTGTCTGTTCCTGTTCTATATGTCCTGCCTTTTTTGATTTCAGAGTCCATGAAAAGGGTTTGCTCTTTGCAGGAAGCTGTCCATTTTTTATGTCAAGTTTTCCTTTGACGATTCAGTGAATAAGAGTAAATTTAAAAAATTTCCCCGTAGGTTTCTCGGTACACAGCATGAAACAGGAGATCTCCATGGATAGAGACAGCGTTTATCTGGATCGATCCAGATGCAAGGGGTGCGGAGCCTGTGAAGAGGTGGCTCCTGATGCCTTTGAAATGGATGATTCTGAGGATCTACCCATAATAAAGGATCTGGATGGCTGTTCAGAAGAGGATTTGAAGCAGGCGATCTTGGTCTGTCCTGCCAACTGCATTGAGGCGGACATAGATCTGGATGAATGAACGTTGCTGCGACCTTAGGCCATTCTTTTGTTATGGCAGGCATCTTGCTGTAGCCTGCATGTACACAGATTGATCCGAATGGAGTTTTGTGATTTTTTACAGAGAAAATGGCATGATTTTAGGGGCAGAGGATGAATCCTGAGACCCAGAAAATAAAACAGAAGTTTAACCCCCTGGATTTCTGTGCCTGGTGGGGGCGCGTCTTTTTGAAGCTGATCAGCGAGCTCGGGGCCATAGCACTCTTTGCCCTTCATGGATTCATTCTGATTTTTACTGCTCCGCTGCAGATCAGAAAGATTGTTCAGCAGGTCTATTTCATCGGGGTAAAATCAGTTCTCATCATTTCTCTCATAGGGCTCTTTACTGGCATGGTTCTGGGGTTGCAGGGATATTACACCCTTGTGAAGTTTGGTTCAGAGGGGCTGTTGGGAGCGGCAGTAGCCCTTTCACTCATCAGGGAGCTTGGGCCGGTACTCACGGCATTGATGGTCATTGGCAGGGCTGGTTCATCCATGGCTGCCGAGATAGGGATCATGAGGATATCCGAACAGATAGATGCCCTTGATACCATGGATATCAATCCCATGAAGTTTCTCGTTGCCCCGAGGATTGCCGCATCCATAATTGTTTTTCCGTTGCTGACAGCCCTTTTCGACGTAATAGGTATCCTGGGCGGTTATCTTACTGGCGTTGTTCAGCTTGGAATCAATTCTGGAATCTACTTTAACAGGATGTATGACAGCGTAGTGCTTGAGGATGTGACTGGGGGTTTTTACAAGGCCCTGGCCTTTGCTGTGGTGGTCTCGGTTGTATGCTGCTTTCAGGGATATTTCACCCATATGAGGTCTGGAGGTTTCGGGGCAAAGGGGGTCAGTTATGCTACTACCTCTGCAGTTGTGATCTCATCGGTAACTGTGCTCATTGTTGATTACGTCTTGACCTCTTTTCTTCTCTGATGGAGACGCTTTTTATGGCAGAGCCGTTTATTCAGTTAAGAGATATCAGAAAGAGCTTCGGTTCCCACCTGGTTTTGGATGGTGTGAATCTTTCCATATATGAGGGAGAGATTACTGCAATCATTGGCAAGAGCGGCGGGGGCAAGAGTGTACTGCTGAAGCATGTGATAGGTCTGATAAAGCCGGACAGTGGTGAAATCCTGGTTAGAGGAAAGCCACTCAGGGAGTTTACCCGTGATGAGTGGCGAGAGTTCAAGCGTTCCCTGAGCTATATGTTCCAGAGCAACGCCCTGTTCGATTCCATGACCGTTTATGAAAACATTGCGCTTCCCCTGGTAGAGAGAGGCGGGTTTACCAGGAAGGAGATAGACGGCAAGGTGCATTCGAGACTGGAGCAGTTTGAGCTTATAGACGTGGAGGATAAATATCCCTCCCAGATCTCCGGTGGAATGCAGAAACGGGTGGCCCTGGCCCGGGCACTTGTTACCGAACCCAAGATGATCCTCTTTGATGAACCCACAACCGGTCTGGATCCCCTGAGAAAAAATGCTGTGCTGAATATGATAGCTCATTATCAGAAGGCCATCGGTTTTACAGCAGTAGTGGTGAGCCATGATATTCCCGATATATTTTTCATCAGCAATCGGGTGGCCATCATTGACAACAAGCGGATTCCATTTCAGGGCACTCCTGTGGAGCTGGAACAGTCTGATAATGAGATCGTTTGGGAATTTATCCATGGTCAGGAGTCTCTCCAGGATCAGCTCACCGGCTTGTGTTCATGGGAAGAGCTGGAAAGGGATATCAAGAAGGCCTTGGAGACTGTAGAGGATAGGGGGGCACCCTTTTGCCTTTTGCTGCTTCAGGTGGACAGCCTGGAGAAGATAAGGGAGCAGGTTGGGTATATTGCAGCTCAGAGGATCTTTCAGTGCGTTGGTATGGCCCTTAAGGACGCCATAGGTCCTGGGAAGGCTGCAAGATGTGAAACAGAGGGGGTTCTTGCCCTGCTGCCTGGTGTGAACCGTGACAGGGCTGCTATGATTCTGCAGGAAATAATTGCTGACTGCAACGATTCAAGGATCATGGATCCATCCACCTATCCCAAGGTCTGTGTAGATTTTGAGATAAAGGCTTCGGTGAAAGAGGTGGATAGGAGGGTGCGGTTCCAGGAACTTATCAGCCAGCTGCATGATGAATTGAATACAGTGATGAAAATGGAGTGTCGTCCAAGGGGTGGCAGAGAATGAAAAAATATTCACAGGAAACAGTTGTAGGAATCTTTGTGCTCATTGGTTTGATATGTGTGGCGTATCTCACCTTCAAACTGGGAAAGATGGAGTTGATAGGCGGGAATTATTATGAGTTGTCTGCCAAATTTGAGTCTGTGGCAGGTTTGAAGCCGGATAGCAGTGTGCAGATGGCCGGAGTGGAGGTTGGCAGGGTCAAGGCGATAACCCTGGACACCAAGGATTTTATGGCCTTAGTTACCATGAAGATAATAAAAGGGGTACCCGTTCAGGAGGATGCCATAGCTTCCATCAAGACCAGCGGACTCATAGGGGACAAATATGTCAGCATAACTCCAGGAGGTTCTGATGAGCTGCTGCAACCAGGAGACTTTATTTCAGACACAGAATCGGCTCTGGATATAGAGTCATTGATAGGAAAATATGTCTTTGGTTCAATGGATAAGGAGGATTCAGACAAGTGAGATATGGAGATAAGGGCAAATGTATGAGGGGTTCCCGCAGGCAGTTAACAACAAGGATGATTACAAGGTTTCTGCCTGTTGCTGCATTGCTGATCCTGGTCCTGTTTATTGGCTTTGTCCCTTCAACTTTTGCAGCAGATTCCAGCAGGGTCTGTAACCAGGGGCAGCAGGATCCTGAGGCGGTGGTCAAGGCATGTGTGGATCAGGTCATAGCCATTGTTTCCGATCCGTCAATGAAAGTTGAGGAGAAGGCTGAGGAACGCAAGGCAAGACTCAGGGCACTCTTCAGGGATCTCTTTGATTTTGATATGATATCCAAAAGGGTGCTTGGCAGGTATTGGAGGAAGTTTTCACCTGAAGAGTTCAAGGAATTTCAGGAACTCTTCTCAAAAATGCTGGAAAAGGTCTATTTGACCAAGATAGAGAACTATTCCGGGGAAAAGGTTGTATATGAGGCTGCCAAACAGGTTGGACGTGATAAATATCTGGTGAACACCAAGATCATCACTGAGGATCTTGAGATCCCGGTGGCCTATCGGCTCAAAAAAAGGGGTGACAGATGGGTGGGATATGATGTGATAGTGGAGGGCGTGAGCCTGGTAAAGAACTATCGTTCCCAGTTCCAGCAAATACTCAGAAAAAAGAGCCCAGAGGAACTGCTGGCATTTATGAGAGGAAAGGTTCAGAATCTCGGCCAACAGCAGATGGGCACAGAGCCTGTCAGGGGATAGGGAGCGCATTTTATCCATTTTCGATATTCAGGGGGGAGGAAACAGTGATAATCAGGCCGTTCAGTTTGACCCAGGAAGAGAAGGAGAAAACCGTTGAGCGGGTATGGGAAAGAGACGCCATGCTCTGGACGCAGGACCCGGATGCCCAGGCCCATGTACGCAACAGGCTGGGCTGGCTGGACCTGCCGGATCGGATGGGAGACCATATTCCTGAGATCAGCCAGGTTGCCCAGGAGATAAAAGGGCAGGGATTTCGGTATGTAGTGGTCCTTGGTATGGGTGGGTCCAGCCTTTTTCCCCTGGTCCTTTCTGAGATCTTTGGGGCTCAGCCAGGATATCCGGAGCTTAAGGTCCTGGACAGCACAGATCCGGTAGAGGTGGAGAAGATCTATTCTTTGGGTATTTCCAATACCCTTTTTATAGTTTCCAGCAAATCAGGCACCACCACTGAGGTAAAGGCATTTTTCAACTATTTTTGGCACAAGGCCTCAGAAGAGGTGGATGAGCCAGGTTCCCATTTCATCGCCATCACCGATCCGGGCACGCCGCTGGAGGATTTAGCCCGGGAAAGGTCTTTCAGGTACTGTTTTCACGGTTTCCCCGATGTAGGAGGGCGTTATTCAGCCATATCCCATTTTGGCATGGTTCCAGCCGCCCTGATGGGCCTTGATCTGGAGTTGATTCTGAAAAGGGCAAAGGAGGCCATGGAACAGTGTCGTCCAGGCGTACCCCTGAATGAAAATCCTGGTTATATGCTGGGAGAGTTTCTTGGCGAATATTCTGCTCAGAGCAGGGACAAGCTGAGCCTGTTGATAGACAGCGGTATCTACAGCTTTGGTTTGTGGCTGGAGCAGCTCATTGCTGAGAGCAGCGGCAAGGATACCATGGGAATAGTGCCGATTTTTGGTGAATCTACCGGAATCCCTGGTTTTTATGGGGGGGAGCGCATATTTGCCTATCTCAGAATGGAGGATACTCCTGAAGAGGAATCCCTGGATGCCTTTGTCAAGGAGTTGCAAGAGGCCGATTTTCCACTGTTCAAGATGACATTGAAGGACAGATACGATCTCTTCGCCCAGTGTTTTGTATGGGAGTTTGCCGTTGCCCTGGCCTGTCACTTCCTTGGTGTCAATGCCTTTGATGAGCCGGATGTAACCTTGGCCAAGGAGAAGACCAGGTTGGTGCTGGACCATTACCGCAAAGAGGGCAAGATGCCGGTGAATTTTTGGGTGGACCCTCAGAGCCAGATAACCTTCAGGCCATCCTCCCTGCTGGCAGCCTCCATGAAGGGATTGGCCCGCGCTCTCAGGGATATGTTCAATGTGCTTCCCACCTGGGGATATTTAGGCTTTCTTCCCTATCTTCCCTATGATCCTGAACTGGAAGAGGTCATCAGTGAGATGAGACACATGGTACGGCAGGAGCGCGGGTGTGCCACGGTTATGGGGTATGGTCCCAGGTATCTCCATTCCACAGGCCAGATCCACAAGGGTGGGCCACTCTCTGCAGGTTTTATCATCTTTACCAGAAAGAGGGACCGGGAATATCCTGAAGTCCCGGAGTTTGATACAAGTTTCTGGCATATCCAGTTTGCCCAGGCTGTTGGTGATTTCGAGGCGCTAAATGACAAGAGGAAAAGGGTGGTTCATGTCCATTTGCCAGCGGATTATCTCCTTGGACTCAGGAGTTTCAGCAAGGTGTTGTCCAGGGCAGCCAGGCTTTGAGACTGCAGTTTTTGACCCCACCAGCAAGGAAAAAGGGAGATATGAATCTCCCTTTTTTTAA
>JALSKY010000176.1 GCA_026988585.1 Deltaproteobacteria bacterium | reverse complement strand
AGCCATTGTACGCATGTCCAGTCTGGCGGGGGGGCTTATAGCCCTTTCCGAAGGACTTGAGCCGGTTATTCAGATGACCTGCCGTGATCGTAACCGCATTGGAATGCAGGCAGATATACTGGGGGCAGCCTCCCTTGGGATAAGGAATCTGCTCTGTCTAACCGGAGACCATCAGAAGTTTGGAAATCATCCCCAGGCCAAGGGAGTATTTGATATGGACTCCATTCAGCTCCTGCAGATGGTCAAAGGGATGCGGGACGACAGGATCTTTCAGTGCGGAGAGGAGATTAAGACTGCGGAACCCAGACTCTTCCTGGGATGCGCTGCCAATCCCTTTGCAGATCCCTTTGAGTTCAGACCGGTTCGGCTGGCCAAGAAGGTTGAGGCAGGGGCCAATTTTGTGCAGACACAGATCATCTATAACGTAGAGAAGTTCCGGAAGTTCATGGAGATGGTTTGTGATCTCGGCGTCCATGAAAAATGTTATATTCTGGCAGGCATTACCCCGCCCAAAAGCCTTGGCATGGCACGATATATGAAAAAATTCGTGGCTGGAATGGACGTAACCGATGAGGTGATCTCCCGGCTCCAGGACGCCAAGGATCAGCGCGAAGAGGGCATCAATATATGTGTTGATATCATAAATCAGGTGAAAGAGATTCCCGGTGTGGCTGGCATTCATGTCATGGCCATAGAGTGGGAAGAGGCTGTGCCCGAGATCGTGAAAAGGGCTGGCCTTGAAGAGAGGCCAGTGCCCAAGGGCATCTCTCCTGCATTGATAGGCGTCGATTCCATTGAAGAGGCAGTGGAAAGGGCGAGGCAGGAGGCGAGAGCAGAGCTTGAATCAGACCTGGAGAAGGCCAGGGCGGAGGCTCAGGCATCCAGGGAACTGGTTGTCAAGGAGAAGGAGAAGATCGCAACTGAAATTTCCGGTCTCAAGAAGCAGGTGGAGGAAGCAAGAGAGATGGCAAGCCGTAAAGAGGCAGAGATAAATGAACTGACAAGGAAGTTGATGGAGGCCAGGAAGGCCCTTGAGCAGAAACAGCAGACGGGAACAGTTCCTGCTGCTCAAACAGCAAGTGCAACGGTTGTGGAGAGTGTCGGTACTGTTGTTACAGACGCTCCCTTGACTCCAAGGGAGCAGCAGGTGCTCAACTCCTTGAATCTTGGGCTTCAGGCCCTGAGACAGGTTTTGGGACTGGACGAGGCCCAGTTCGAGGCACTCAGGCGTTTTCTTGAGGCAGAGTTCATGCTTCAGTTTGCAATGGGCGGGCTTGGGGCAGCCCCGGTACGGTCTCAGGCCGTGTCACAGCCAGAGCCAGGGCTATCGGCTCCTGTTTCTGAAACTATGCCAGCCACACCATCTGAGCCGGTAGAAGAGGCAGTGCAGCCTGATGAGACCCCGGCCAGAAGCAAAGAGCTGGTGAATCTGGTGGCCAAGGGTAATGTGGCCCTGCACAGTAAGGATTATCAGGCTGCAGTTGATGCCTTCAGAAAGGCCCTTGAGATGGATGCTTCAGATGAGGCCGCCCGGGAAGGCCTGGCCAAGGCAGAGGCTGCCATTTCTCAGGCAGGGGTATCTGTTGAAAAGACTCCTGCTGCCCCTGCTGCAGGGGAAGATCTCCTGCCTCCTATGCCAGAAGGCTACACTGAAGGGGAAGAGGCATGGAGGGAGAAGTGGATCATCAGATATACAGCCAGGGGAAATGTAGCCCTGATGAAACAGGATTATGAGGCTGCCAAGGCGGAGTTTCAGAAGGCATTGCAACTGGATCCCGAATATGAGAAGGCAAAGGATGGCCTCAGGCGGGCAGAGGCTAAGGAGGGGATCTATCTCCCTGATATAAAAGCAGAAGGCACACAGGTTGAGGCTGCGCCAGCTGAGTCTGCCAAAAAGGAGCCGGAACCAGGGCCTGCGGCTGAAAAAGAGG
>JALSKY010000175.1 GCA_026988585.1 Deltaproteobacteria bacterium | reverse complement strand
GTCTATGGCGAGCACCTCTATGCCTTTTGTGCCGAGTTCCCTGGCCAGATAGGAACCGAATTTCCCCAATCCGATAACCACTATTTTTCTCTTTTTCATCTAACCCACCATGATTTTTTCCCTAACATAACGATATGGACGGGGTTCTCTTCCTGCCTCAGAGAGGAATGACAGTAGTGAGAGCAGTCCGACCCTGCCAACAAACATGGCCAGGATTATACATAACTTTCCCCAGAATGAGAGGTGTGGAGTTAGGCCTGTAGTGAGACCCACAGTACCAAGGGCAGAGATCACTTCAAAAAGTGAGGCAAGGAACTGATGCCTGGCCAGATAGAAGGGGGTATTGGGCTCGCTCAAGGTAAGGAGAAAGTGGAACAGCATCACAGTAATTATGGAGATGAAGACCAGAGTGATTGCCTTGTTCACCTGTTCTGCAGGAATTGTTCGTTTGAAGGCGATGGTCTGAGAGAAACCATGCAAACGGCTGATGGCAGTGTGCAACAGGACTGCAAAGGTGGTGGTTTTTATTCCGCCGCCAGTGGAGCCCGGACAGGCACCGATCATCATCAGAATCAGGAAGACATAGATGCTGTGTTCAGAGAATTTTGATATTTCAAAGGTGTTGAATCCTGCTGTCCGGGCGCTGATACTATGGAAAAGCGCTTCAAGCAGCCTGTTGGAATAGGAGAGGTTTGCCATGACACCATTTCGTTCAAACCATAAAAAGGCAATGGTGCCTGCAGCAATAAGGGTGAGGTGGACAAGGAGAGTGATCTTGAAGTGGAGTGAAAAGCGTCTCTGTCTCTCCCTGAAATGGAGCCACAGCTCATAAACTATGGGAAACCCCATGCCTCCAAGCAATATACCCACCATAAGAAGAGACAGGACCGATGTAGAGATCATGAACCGATCCAGTCCATTGGGAAAGGTGGAAAAACCTGCATTACAGAAGGCTGAAACAGCATGAAATATGGCGTGAAAAAGGGCATCTTCCAGATGGATGCCATGGATTAGAAACAGAAAGAACAGGGCGAAGGCTATCAAACCTTCGGATAGGACAGTAAAGACAAAAATAGTGGCTATCAACCTTCCTGGCTCTGCCACAAGATGAGGCAGAAAGTTCTCCTGGAGCGACAGACGGCTGCCGAAACTCAGGGATCTGCCAAGTCCCATGGCAAAGAGCATTGAAAAGGTCATAACCCCAAGTCCACCAAGCTGGATCAGCAGCAGGATCACAGTCTGGCCGGCACGGGTGAATTCAACGCCAGTATTGACTACGGTGAGTCCGGTTACACAAACGGCAGAGGTGGAGGTGAACAGGGCATCTATGAAGGAGAGGCTGTTTGCATGAGAGACAGGCAGCATAAGCAGCAGTGCTCCCACAAGATCGGCCAGGGCAAAGGAGTAGATCACTGCCAGTGAAGGGTGTCTTGAGAAGCTATGGTTTATCCTGCGCAACTGCATCTGTTTTTTTATATCGTTGTGTTGGGTTCAACAGAACTGACAGGATGAGAGATTACTTCTCTGTCCAGGATGTGGCAACTGCTGAGTCACAATGGAATGTAATCCTCTCCAGGGCAGTATATGCTGCACTGGAGAGGTGGTATGAGCAATATTATGCTGTTTTTGTTTTGGATGGATGGATTAGATCCTGGTGGCAGCAAAGGAAGAGAAGGCAGATCACTTCCAGAAATCCACTACTTTTGAACTGGTCGCTTGCTGCTTGCTCAGGCTCTCAGCCTTGCTGAAGTCTGCTGAGGATGCCTCTTCCTCTCCCATGGCACTGAATATCTCGCTTCTCAGGTAGTAAGCAGGACCATATTCCGGAGAGAGTTCTATGGCACGGGACAACGCCTCTACTGCCTCATCCACCATATTGTATTTGAAGAGGATCGCTCCCTTGTGATAATGGAGGCGATGGTTTTCAGGTTCAATGGTTAT
>JALSKY010000174.1 GCA_026988585.1 Deltaproteobacteria bacterium | reverse complement strand
TTATGTCAAAACATACCAGATGAAACATGTTCCATTAAGTCCGGCTTAGAAGGAATATTCCAGGAGCGGCAACTCCCTTTCCCCATCTTTCAGGTACTCTACGAACTCCTGAATTCTGGAGTGGATGGCCCATCTCAAGGCTATTGGGCCGGTTTTAAGAGAGATCTGCTGTTCCATCTTTTTTTCATATCCAGATATTAGTGCCCGGACAAATCCGGGAGCCATCTCAATGGGGCGCTCTTTTCTTCCGGTATGGACAAAGTCATCAGGCTCTACCATTCTGCGGTTTATGAGATTCAGGACAAAGTTTTCAGCCATGGCCCGCCACTCCTCAACCAGATCACAGGCCAGGCTGGGACGTCCGCTGACAGGTTCATGCAGGGCTCCAAGATATGGATCCAGACCACTGACCTTGACTGCGTTCAGTACCTCGTTTGTAAAGAGAACATAGACAAAGGAGAGCAGGGCGTTTACCGGGTCCAGGGGTGGTCTTTTGTTTCTGCTGTTAAAGAAGAAATTTTCATTCTGAATTAGCAGACCAAAACCGGAATAAAAGGCCCTGGCTGCAGCACCTTCTATGCCCCGGAGGGTCTGGATATCTTTTGCGCTGGCAGCTTTTTGGCTAAGTGCTCTTAATTGCACTGCAATGTTACGAAGTGCTTGGATTCTCTTACGATAGCTCCTTCTGAGCAGGAGCTTCTGCTGGCTGGATATCTTCATCTGTACAATGCGGGACGCAAGGCAGAGAGAGAACTTCTTGTCTGAAAGCCTTTTGTATTGAAGCTGGCGCAATTTAACATGGCCTGGGGCATCCAGGAGCAGGCGTGCACGGAACCGGCCAGTCAATGTGATGAATACAGTCTCTACCCTGTTTTCTATGAGAAAATCCAATACTGCTCCGGTCATGCTGCATCTTCCAATGAGAGTCAGTCTCTCAAGTCCCTGGGCAGGTATCTCGTCTATGAGTGTGCCATTCTTTTCTATCCGAAGGGTCGCACCCCTAACCTTCATGTAGGAGCCTGGTTCCAGCAGATAGATGGATTGCATAATTTTTACTCCAGAACAGAGGTTTCAGAGAAACCGTTCCACGATTTTTATGGCAGTTTTCAGGTGCAGGATTGCATCACGCAGATTCTCTATCCTTTCTGCATGTAATGGCGCGCTCTCAATGTCGCGTTTCCAGTGATCCAGCAGCAGCAGTGGGTGTGGATATTCCCCTTTTTTCAGCTCGAAGGAACAGTCCAGACCTCCCTCTCCAAAACCCATAAGACTGTGTATCCGCCTGCATCCAAGAGGTGTGCCTCTCAACCTGGATATCTCATAATCCAGCAATGGACGATTATAATCCGGGGCGCCGGCCAGCAGGTGGTGAAGCATCTCCCTGCCGTTCCGGAGAAAACCGATGGTTGCCAACATAACCTTGCGTCCCCTTTCTCCAGGATCTCTGCCTTTCAGGCATTCTGAGATAAGCTGCCCCAGAATCCGGCAGCCGTTCATGAGCTTTACCAGGTCTGGGAAATGTTCCTCCAATTTTGCAGATGCAGGATGAAGCACCACCTGGGTCCTTGCCGCCTCTCCGGCAAGCATTGATACGGATTGCGGCCCTGAGGGCTCAAACCCTTCCAGTGCTGCAAGCTGCCTATCGATGTCTCTTGCTCCGCCTATGATGAGAAACGATCTCTTTCCTGTTGCTCTGTGGATTCCCAAGGGTAGTTTGACCAGATTGCCCAAGCCCTTTCCTGTCAGCCGGTCCTGTTTTGGAAATATCTCCAGTTGGAAAAATTCACATTTGGAGGCCACAATGTGGGATAGAGCATAGAGGGCTGTCCGCATCTCTGCTGCAGGCACCGGCGTGTTCACAGGGAACCAGAGATGATAACCTTTGCCGCCACTGAACTCTCCTATGCAGGCCATTCCGGCTTTTGCTGCTGCTTCCTTTATTTGCCCCATTAT
>JALSKY010000173.1 GCA_026988585.1 Deltaproteobacteria bacterium | reverse complement strand
TTTTGATTACTGACAAAGACGGAGTCATCGAATATGTCAACCCCAAGTTTACAGAGATAACAGGCTATGAACCGGAAGAGGCTATCGGTCAAAATCCAAGGGTACTGAACGCGGGCGTTCAGCCCAAGGAGTTTTATAAGGACATGTGGCAGACCCTGGCAAGAGGGGCGATCTGGCGAGGAGAATTCTGTAACAAGAAAAAGAACGGGGAAATCTACTGGGAGCAGGCATCCATATCTCCCATCAGGGACTACAACGGCGAAATCATCCACTTCGTTGCTGTAAAACTGGATATAACTGAACAGAAGAAAAAGGATGAGGAGCTCAAGGAGGCCCTGAGACTGGCGGACGAATCCAACCAGAAGCTGAATGCGATCATGGATGCACAGGAAAACATTGTGGCCCTCATGCGGCCGGATCATGGCATATTGCATCTGAACAAACGCTTTTTTGATATCTTTCCATTTGAAAACAGGGAAGAGTTTCTCTCAAGGCACAGGCTGATCTGCGAACTCTTTCTGGATCGCCAGGGATATCTGCCGCCCTGCACACAGGACGATGGCCAGGGATGTAATGCAGTAACCGATTATATCCATAGTGGTCAGCACCTTGCTGTAATAGAGGACAGAGATGGGAATGAAAGGATACTCTCTGTAAGGATGCAGGAGATCAAGGTAAACGCCAACTCCTTCTATGTAGTTAGCATGACCGATGTCACAGAACTGGAACAGGCACGAAAGGATGCCCTGGCAGCAGAAAGGGCTAAATCGGAATTCCTGGCCAACATGAGCCATGAAATCAGAACGCCTCTAAATGGATTGGTCGGTTTTCTGGAACTCCTGGCTCAGACAGAGCTGAATGATATCCAGCAAAGATATATCTCCACCATGCAGCACTCAATAAAGACCCTTCTCAGCGTGGTAAACGCCATCCTTGATTTTTCAAAGATCCAGGAAGGCAAGATGGAGATCGAATACCAGGTCATAAACCCCTACATGGAGTGGAACAAGGCACTCTCCCTGTTTCAGCCTGCTGCCAAAAAGAAGGGGATAGATTACTCCTACGAGGTGAGCCATGAAGTCCATGAGGCCCTGCATGTAGGATCACACGCCTTGAAACAGGTATTGACCAATCTTATAAACAATGCCATCAAATTTACCCCTGAAAAGGGCCAGATCAGGATCACTATAGATGTTGATGAGGACAGCAGCCATAAACAGATGCTCAGATTCAGGGTATCAGATACCGGACCAGGGATCCCGCCGGAAAAACAGCCCCTTATCTTTGAAAAATTTACCCAGACGGATGCATCCATCAAGAGAAAACATGGTGGAACCGGCCTGGGCCTGGCCATTGCCTATAATCTTGTAAAGCAGATGGGAGGAACCCTGAGGATAGAGAGTAAACCTGGAAGCGGCAGTACCTTCTATTTCTCTATTCCAGCAGAAAAGAGAGAACCGATCCGGTCCATAGCAACAGAAACCAAAGGTTTTAAGATCGGCATCTCTTCCAGTAATCAAACCCGTTGCTCCATTGTTTCCTCCTGCATGAATAGCTGGGGCATTGAATTCCAGGTGGTGGACCTGCAGCAGTGCCCAGGTGATTCCTGCAGATTCCACATTGGGATATTCCATGAAGAAGATGATATGGAACAGGTCCTGCAAATTGCTGAGACAACCATTCTGACAGGATCAAAAGAAACAGGAGATGAAGGTCATATAATTGAAATCGACACCCTTGAACCGTCCCGGCTCTACGAAGCACTGCTCACAGCCTGCGAGAGAGGAAGCGATAAAAACAGGAAAACGGATGGAGCAGGCAGGATGCAGGAAAGGATAGATCTTAACCTGCTGGTTGCTGAGGACAATGATGTCAATCGGCTCCTGATGGATGAGATTCTGAAACAGTGGGGCATCACCTATCAGTTCGCTGAAAATGGGAAGATAGCAGTAGAAAAGGCCCTGAAGCAGGATTTTGACCTGATATTGATGGATGTCAGCATGCCGGAAATGGATGGGATGGAGGCAACGAAAATCATAAAGAAGCAAAGGCCTGATCTTCCTGTTGTGGCCCTGACAGCCCACGGCACCTCACTCTTTCCTCAGGATGACATAACAGAGATAATGGATGGCCATCTCCTCAAGCCCATAGATGCAGAGAAGCTGAAAAAACTTCTTCTAAAATATGCAGGGAGCAGGGCAGGAAAGGGCAGCAACAAGACACCCTCATCTCCAGCCGGCCAGCTGGAACCAGGCAGTTCTCACAACGCCATGGAAGAAGACTCGTGGAGTGTAGAAGAGATCCTCGCCAGGCTGTATCAGGATATGCCCTTAGACCCGTCTGTTCTGCAGAAGATCGTGGACCGTTTCGTTTCCGGACTTCCCGAAACCATTGAATCCCTGCGAAGATCGGTGGAGAACCAAAAACCTGCTGAAGCGGAACAGATCGGCCATACCCTGAAAGGGACGGCAGCCAGCCTCAAGATGGAAAGAATCTCACACCTCGCCAACGCCATGGAGCAGGCTGGCAGGGATGAAAACATGGCAAAGATAAAGGTGATATTGGAGGAGATAGAGAGAGAGACCGATAAGTTTATCAGCAGATACCAGGAATGGAAGAGAAAGGGCAGGGAAGATGAGTGAACAACCGTTGATAATCGCTGTGGATGATGAAGAGATCAATCTCTTACTGATAGAGGAACTTGCCAAGAACATACAGCTCCAGATCAAGAGTTTTGTCTCACCTGCCGAATGCCTGGATTTCATAAGGGAAAACGGGGCGGACATACTCCTGGTGGATTATATGATGCCGGAGATGGATGGAATTCAACTGATCGAAACGGTCCACAGGGAATCCCCTGATACATTGAGTGTCATGATAACTGCCGCAGGAGAGAGCCGGAAGCTCAGGCTGGATGCCCTTGAGGCAGGTGCCACAGAATTTCTTACTAAACCTATTGACGGCCTGGAGTTTCAGATCCGCCTGAAACATCTCGTTGAGCTGAAAAGGGCTCACAACCTGCTGAAAAACTACAATAAAACCCTGGAAACAGAGGTAGAGGAAGCTACAGAAAGCATCAGGCGCCGGGAGCAGGAAGCCCTTTATGTCCTGTCAAAAACAGCAGAATACAAAGACCCGGAGACAGGGAATCATATTTTGAGGGTAGCCCATTACTCCAAAATGCTGGCTGCCAAGATAGGTATGGACATTGACGCCCAGGAACGGATATTCCGGGCTGCCCCCATGCACGATGTTGGAAAAGTGGGCATACCGGATGCCATCCTCCTGAAACCTGGCAGACTCACCAAAGAAGAGTTTGAAATAATGAAATCCCATACCACCATAGGCCATGACATACTCTATCGATCAGAAAATCCCTATCTCAAGGCAGGGGCAGAGATCGCCCTGACACACCATGAGAGGTGGGATGGATTTGGCTATCCAAATGGTCTCTCCATGGAGGAGATCCCCATATCAGGACGGATCACTGCAATTGCTGATGTGTTCGACGCACTCTCCTCCATCAGACCATACAAGCCGGCCTGGCCCATGGAAAAGGCATTCAAACTTATCGAAAATGAGGCTGGAAAGCAGTTCGATCCAGAACTGGCAAGCCTTTTCATAGAAAACCGTGAAGAGGTTATGAATATAGCTGAAAAGTTCAAGGATACCGAGATCAGTTATTCACGGGAGATCACTCATAATGGCCTTCTACAGAAGATATTATCTCCAGCAGGAGTGCCTCAAGAAGTATCCTTGGTTCAACCCGTCCGCCCTTGAACTCCATATCCAGATCACACAATCTGGAGATAATGGATGAAAGTTGTTGAGATTGAAAACGGAATGCAGCCCTGTAATCCAGCCAAAGGGCATATGGATGGATGGGCTTGCCCTTTCCTGTAAGGAGCGGACTGCCTTCCTCAGGATAGAAAGAGAGAAGCCCAGGCATCATCTCTGCCTTGAAACCTTCAAAATCAAGGGGTCTCGCCTTTTGGGGCATGGCCCTGCTATCAAGAAAAAAACGGATGGACAGCAGCCTTTCGAACAGCCCCCTCAATACCGCAAGGATTGCCAACGGATGAACCTCCTGGGTCAGCAACAGATCCAGGCTCTTTAGAGATTGGAACAGATCACCCTTTTTGATGTTGTCGGACAGCCGGAAAAGTTCCTCTTCACGATGCCTGGCAACCAGACTTTCTACATGGTCCTGCTGGATGACCTTTAAATCCCCTGTAAAGTAGATCAGTTTTTCCAGTTCATTTATAACAGCAGAACTGCTGACAGAACCAACCTTCTCCAGGAACAGCTCCATTGCCCTGCCATGGAATCTCTTGCCATGCGCCGCCAGGGTATCCTTGATAAGATCTGCAAGCCTGGGATCCAGCCTCCCTGGCCTGGTGCCGCTGCCTAAGATACGGTCCACCACAACAGGAGAGAGATCAGCAAACTTTCTGTATATTTTCCTGCGCCGGTCCGGCTTCTCTATATGTATGGCGAGAAGCAACTGTCCATCCTTGGCCTTACCGGATTCCAGCCAGTTCAACAGCATACTCCCGTCACCGGTTGAGTTTGCATCACCATTGCTTACACTCAAAAAGGGGGGATTACGATATAGTATCACCCTCTTTCCACCAAAAAGCCCTGGAGACCTGAGGACAGCCACAACCTCACCTTCAGGTACAACAGTCCCATCAAAGGTTGTGATCTGGTGTTCCTGCGGTTCGTCTCCAAGAAACCGGAGGATGGTCTGCTCCCACTCCTGCCGCACAGCCTGCCAATCTCCCAGGAGGAGCATGAGACCCTCAACTCCTGCCTGTTCTTTTCTCTTTCTATTCATATCTGGTGAGTTCTATTCCCCTGCTCCTGTCAACGATGGCAGCACAGCAGGAATCACTGAAGATATTCACGCTGGTCCTGCACATATCCAGCAACCGGTCAACGGCAAGAATAGGGCCGACCGCCTCGTCCGGCAACCCGAGGGCATTCAGGATTATGACGATTGCCACAAGGCTTGCAGACGGGACCCCTGCAACACCTATTGATGTGAGCAGGGCCACCAGCACCAGGAAAAACTGCTGGGTCCAGCTCAAATCCACACTGCATGCCTGGGCAATGAACATGACAGCCACACACTCGTAGAGGGCTGTTCCATCCATGTTGAGGGTGGCACCCATTGGAACCACAAAGGATGAGACCTGATTCGATACACCAGCCCTCTTCCTGAGGCAATCCATGGTTACCGGAAGAGTTGCCGAAGATGATGCTGTGGAAAAGGCAGTGAGCAGGGCAGGAAACATATTCCGGAAATGGTTTACCGGATTTATACCGTTGAGAAGAAGCAAAAAGGGCAATACCAGGAATATATGAAGGGCAAGGGCGCCAAGCACCGTGAAGAAAAAGGTAAGCAGGGGCATAAACGCTGCGAGACCGGTCTCTGCCACCACCTTTGCTACCAGGCCAAAGACACCAATGGGGGCAAAATGGAGCACCAGCCCGGTCATCCTCATCATGGTCTGAAATACCGCCTCTACCAGGGAGAAGAGCCGTTGTCGATGGTGCTGCGGGAGCCCTATGGCGGATCCGCCAAAGAGCAGGGCAAAAAATATCACCCCGAGCAGCTGATTCTGGGCTGCTGCCTCCACGATGTTGGGGGGGACCATCCGGTGAAAGATCTCCACCATATCGGAAATGCCCCGGGATGAGAGATCGTTCTGCAAGGCAGCCCCGTCTGCATGAAGCCCAAGGATCTCCTGGGCGGGAACACCATTGACAATGCCCGGTTTTACCAGATTGACGGCCATCAACCCAACGACTGTAGCAGACAGGGTTGTGATGAAATAGTATGCCACAGTTCGGATGGAAAGCCCCTTGATGGATGCTGTTGTGGGCAGCCCCATGATTCCGGATATGATGGATGAGACAATCAGGGGGATTATCAACATCTTCAGGGCATTCAGAAAGAGAGAACCAACAAAGTCATAAAAGCGGACGACTGCTGGTTCCCTGATTAAGAGCCCTGCAATCACTGCCATGACAAGGGCTATGAATATCCTGATATGGAGTGGAGGGCTCATCTCCTTTTCCATATCATTTATTGCCTCCAAGCTCCCTTGAACGCGCTGTGGCCGCAGATACCGCATCCATAACAGCTGCGGTAAATCCCTTTTCATGCAAACGGTACATACCGTGAATGGTGGTTCCTCCAGGGCTGGTAACCATTGCAGTGAGCTGTGCAGGCTCCTTTCCGGTCTGCTTGCAGATCTCTGCAGCACCTATGACCGTCTGGACTGCAAGGGTGGAGGCCACATCCCTTGACAACCCCTCCTTGACACCGGCCTGAATCAGGGCGTCCATAAAGGTAAAGCACCACGCAGGACCGCTTCCGCTCAATCCTGTAACGGCATCCATCAGGCTCTCCTGCACCTCTACAGCAACACCTACTGCCTCAAACAGTGAACGGGCACGAGCCAGATCTTCCACTGTAGCAGAGGAGCCCCTGCATAGAGCTGTTGCCCCCTGCTGCACAAGAGCCGGGGTATTGGGCATCACTCTTATCACCCGTTTCTCCCTGCCGATCCCTGCCTCGATAAATTCTGTGGAGATTCCGGCAGCAATCGAGATGACCAACTGTGTGTCATCCACCGTATTGGCAATCTCCTGCAGCACCGAAGAGATTACCTGTGGTTTAACAGCCAACACTATGGCCTCAGCACCTGAAACAGCCTTTACGTTCTCAGCATAAACAGTAATTCCATACTCTCTGGCAATATATTCCCTACGATTCCGGTTGGGTTCTGAACAACTTATGTTTTCTGCAGATACAATCCCTCTGGAGAGGATCCCTTTGATCAGGGCCTCTGCCATCTGTCCCCCGCCTATGAAAGCAATGCTTTCAAAAAACATCTCACTAACCATAATCTGATCAGCCGATTCCATATCCGTTCCTCCTGCCCCTGATCTGCTCACTTTTAGCCTACAATCAAGACCTGACAGCCTACAAGAACCCAAATCAGAGTTAAATCAATCCGGATTCTCTTGAAGATCATCATCCTGACAGGCACAGAGGTGAACAGCTGCATCATCCACAGATTCCACCATGACCTTTTGGGCAAGCCCCATCCCCAATGCAATCCTACTGCCCTTGACAGAGACGATTACCGGCCCCCCCCGGTTCAGGACTTCAACCTCCTCACCAGCCACCAGACCCATATCCTGCAGCCTTTTCCGAATCTGCCCGCCACCATGAAATGCAACGACCTTGACGCGCTCTCCGGGACAAACCATGGAGAGCGGCATGGTGGCTGACTGACGCGCCAGACAATCTTGACAAACCCCATAGATTATGCACCTGTGGGCAACAGGCCTGAAGCCGGCATTTCTCGCTGCCTGGGTTGCATGTACCTGGATGTGACCATCCTGAAGCTCCTCGATCTTGCCACACCTGACACAGAGCTGATGATCATGCTGCTGGCCGATATGAAGATGCTCGTACCAGGGGCCTTTTCCGTTAAACAGCACCTTTTGGGCAATACCGTAACGGCAAAGCAGATCCAATACGAACTGAACATCCCTTTCTGTTACAGCTTCACCCTTGGAATTCAGACGATCCGCCAGATATTCAGGAGAGATATGCCCCTCCATGGTCAGGAATTCATCTACAATAGCATGCTGGATCTGATCAATACTGCAACCCGTGTCATGGAGCAGCCGGAAAAACTCCTCCTTCTCCTGAAGGTGCAACTCCTTGTTTACAGGGAGGCCGTCATCAATACAAGCCTGGTGTTCATCTGCATCAGCAGCACTGCAGAGCCCCGCCTTTTTTTTGAAAAACTTCTGAAACATATTCACCGTTCCCTGTTGACTTTCATCCTATTCAAACCACACAATTCTCGAACAGATGGAATATGATATGGTAATAACCCCTGAGAATTTTGCAATTTCATAACTGGCAATTAGGGGACTGAAAAACAGGGAATAGGCAAACAAGGTGGAATTTTGAAAAAGTTATAATTTTAGCAAGTTATTGCCACACCATCTGCAACCCACAACCTATCTGTTGTTATTGAAAAAGTTGCATCCATGCCTCGGTGACTTTCTTGGCAGAGAATCCACTACGAAAAAGAGGAAAACTTCAGATTTTAATTTTGAAATCGACATTCCCATCAGCACCCCGTAAACAGACGGTTCTCATCTTGGCGGGCCGTTTATCTGTTTCAAGTGGACAAAAAATAACATGTCAAGGTATAACTACCTATCTCAAAAACAAAAAAGGAGATGCTTTCATGTTAAAGGTCTTTGGGGTTAGGTTATGGGTTGCCATCTGTCTCGTTATTGGCATAGCCCTGACCATTGGGTGTTATCCCCCTTGGCGTCTGGAATCGCAAATAGCTGCCGACCCATGTATTGCCACTGGCCGGATCGATAGCCTGACCTGGGAGCGTGGATCAAAAGGGGCAATAACCTGGCAGATCAGCTATTCATTCACGGTGGACGGACAATGGTACTCAAACCAGGTTGCCGTCTCACAAGAAAAAATGCCTGCATCTGCCAAGCTGGGCCAGGAGATCCATGTCCGGTATTACTGTGCAAATCCTGAATTCAATCGGCCAACCTTAATTCCACCCCGTCTCAATGCCCTGCGCCTGGGGCTGTCACTTGGGATAATTTGTCTGATTGTTGGCATAGTTTTCGCTGCAGGAGACCTAACAGGCAAGCCAATGCGAATCCTGACCTGGCGCAAAAAACCACGACCCAACGACCAGGAGCTGCTTGCCAGCACACCTCCGACAGGTTTTAACGTCCAGGCAGACAACGGCAAAAGGCTCGTGATCGAATATAGCTGGCTCAACGGACGCAGGTGGTTACTGGTGATAGCAGCCCTGTTTATTGCAGGGATGCTCGGCTACCAAATCTGGTTATGGGGCCAATGTCCAAACTCCACTGCCATGAGTTGGTTGTTCTATTCCATATCCGCACTCACAATTGCAGCTTGTATAATTTATGCTGCTACGAATATATTGGGGAGGACTGTCATAACAGCCAACCGCCATGGAGTAGAGGTGGCCTCAAGGCCCTCTCTTACTTCATCATTTTCCATCAAGAGCCAAGTTATTAAAGAATTCATCGCAAGACAGCAGATGCGTGGATCAACCAGGAAAGGCGGTATCCCTATTGGCAAACCAACTTATATGCGACCTACTGGCTGGTATGAGGTGGTAGCCATATGCACAAACGGCACGAAAAAAACCATTGTAAGGAATTGCTCATCAGAACAGCATGCCCGCTGGCTTGCAGTAAAGCTGAATTCCTTTTTCAGTAATGTGTGACTGAATGTGAGATTCAACCCGGCTTATCCTCCCCGCAAGTTTGGTTTATACCTGTCTGAAGCTGCCTGGAGTGGGCCTCTTTTTCAGAGAACAGGACATTGTTCACCTTTGCTGAATGAGGTAACAAAAGAACAAAGATGTCTCAAACTAACCACGCATTCTATTTATTGCTGCCAGACCGGCAAGGCCTACACCCAACAGGATTGCAGCTGCAGGTATTGGAACAGGCACAGCAAAATCACTATTGAGAACTGTTTGAATCTGTTCATCGGTAAGGCGTTCCCCACCAGAAGATGGTTTCATCAGGTTTTCTTCAAAGTCAACATGGTCCAGGCCAAGATTATGACCTATCTCATGGGCAATGACATGGGCAATACTATCAAAATAGCCCCAGTTCAAGAGATCCTGACCTACAAAAACGGATGATCCATTAGCATCTATCCAGGCAAGCCCAGCCACATAATTTTCATCCAGTTTTCCATAACCGGCTGCTATTTTGCTGAAAAACATATTGAGGATCGGGTCCGGAGCGGTTATACCTGCCCCACTCGCCAAATCACCTATCTGACTCAGATCGTCTTGCGGCCTTGTCTCACCATTATTATCCGGCGGACCATTTTCGCCCCAATTGGCAAAGGTGTTGTTCCAGGAAACTGGAGCCAGAAACTCAACATCTATACCCGCCTGTGCCCATATTGCATCTATAGAGGCCTCTATCTCTCTCTGTTGCTCTGGACTTCCAAAAAAGGTTGCGGTGTTTTGTCCATCATCATCGGAAATGACAACAGGTTGAACCCTCACCTGATAAGTGATAGGTTTTGCCGGATTGAGAACCAGGTCCGCTGAGGCAGACGGACACCAATAAAGCAGTACCGCCAGCATTCCAAAGACAAAGGCAAAACAGCACCTCTGATATTCTAAAACCGATCTCTTCATCTTAAATCCTCCTTTATATGATTTAGTTGTTGATTTTCAGGTCTGCAGGCAGAAATAAAACTTCGCCTGTCCCCTTTCTCTTTTTTTATCTGCATGCTGTACCAGCAGGAAGCAACACCAGTTCCAGCAACCGCTGCCCTGGCTTCAGATCCGATTTACCAAAAAAGATCCGGCTGCATTCAGGATCATTTTTGCTCTTCTCGGAGAATGATGCAGTGGTCACCAACTGGCATCCCTCAACCTGCTCCATTACCCAGGTGTCGCAGGGCAATTCTGATTGGGGGATCAACAACCCCCTTCTGGCCTGTTTATCCCTGCAGTACCACATCACTCTGGAGACGGAAAATGGATCGCCTCTGCTGTTCACGGTCTTTACCACTATCATTTTCTCTTCTCCAGGATTCGTGTCTCCATATTCCGGGACAGGAGATCCGGCCCAACCAGAGCCGATATATATCATCAGAAAACCCAAAAACGAGAACAAGATAGCAGCACAACTCCATTTCATCCCTGACTCACACCCCCATCAAGGCAAAAAGATAACCTGCCATGTAAGAACCAGATTTTCACAAGATTCTACTCGATATCAGACAGAAAACAAGACAGATACCAGCCAGGCCTTTCATCTCAGAGGAACTATTTATGTAGTCTTCAAAAAAAGAAGGTAGTGTGACGAAAAAGTCTCAAAGAGGAATGGGGCCAAGGAGTTCTGACACAACTTTTTCTAAAGTTCCACATAGTTGTGGGACAGCAGAGATCATTGTTACCGATATGGAAAGCCCTTTTCTTCCCTGGCGCCACAGGCGTCCCTCTACGGTCAGGATCTCACTGTCATAGACCAGCCTGGACCACCTGGTTTGGGCCTCCGGGGTGATCACCAGGTCGAAAATGGCTGTTTCATCCTCCAGTGTGGCAAAGATGATGCGTCTGCCTGTTCTTACAGGTGGGGTATGGAAAAAGATTACCATTCCTGTCAGCCTGATCCTGCTGCCGGAAGGTAGCCTTCTAAGGTCTGAGGCAGGCACTACGCCCATGGAGGCCAATCCCTTTCTCAGCAGAGACAGGGGGTGCAAACTGCAAAAGACATCCAAGGATTCCCTCTCTCTCAAGACGGTATCCAGATCAGTGTCAGAAAAGAAAAAAGCATTCCTGTCAGACATTTACCAACCAGTTGATTCTGTTTTATGAAAGCCGATACTGTAAAATGGTCAGACAGCCATTTGCCCTGGAGAAAGGCCGGGGGTTATTCCCTGAACCTTGAAATCAACACACCCATTCCCCTCTGAAAAATCGACTGCACCAGAGATGATCACCATCTTCCTGACCAGATCCGGAAGAGCTACCCTTGCAAAGAACTCTTCCTGACTCCTGAATGGCCCGCCCCTTCTCCTTTCTTCCACAATTGCCTCTGCCCTTGACCTGCCGACATGCCGGATCACAAGGAGAGGACATCTTATAGCACCATTTTCCAGCCGATATTCCAGGCCGCTGCGATTCACATGGGGTGGCAATATGGCAATCCCCTTCCTCCTGGCCTCATTCAGGATGACAAAGGGTGGATATGAACCTACATGCCCGGCATTTAGAAGGCCGAGATAAAAGGCTGCAGGATAATGGGCCTTGAGCCACGCGCTCTGCCAGGTGATACTGGCAAAGGCCACAGCATGGGCCTTGCAGAAACCGTAGGCAGCAAAGGCAGCTATCTTGCGGAACACCTTATCCGCCTCCTGCCTGGAATGGCCCTGTTTAAGAGCCCCCTGGATGAAGGATGCCTTCAGCCGCGCCATCTCCTGGGGGGAACGATCCTTGGTCATGGCTCTTCTGAAGCCATCTGCCTCCCCGTATGAAAAACCGGCAAAGGTGTGGACTATCCTGAGGACCTGTTCCTGGAAGACGATTACCCCAAAGGTCTCTGCCAGTATCTCTTTAAGTGAGTCATGGATCTGAGAAACAGATCTGTTGCGGCCTCGTGCAGAAAGCTCCCTGTTTTTGAGATAACGGTTCACCATGTCGCCCTGTACCGGCCCCGGCCTGAAGAGAGATATCTCGGCCACTATGTCCTGAAAACAGCGTGGCCTTAGACGGCAGATGAGATTTCTCTGCCCTGATGATTCAAGCTGAAATATCCCAAGGGTGTCACCATGTTCCAGAAGCCTATAAACAGCAGGATCATCATGAGGCAACCTGTCTATCAAATCAGTTGTGTCCACGCCGATTTCACGTAGCACTGAAAGGGATTTTTCAATGGCCGTGTGCATCCTGAGACCAAGGAGGTCCACCTTTAGAAGCCCCAGGGCATCTATATCATCCTTGTCGAGTTGGGCTACCGGCATCCCCTTCTTGCCCAGCCATACAGGAGACCAATCCGTCACTCGATCTGGAGCAAGGATCACACCGCCAAGGTGAACAGAGGCCTGGAAAGGCAATCCTTCAAGACGTGCTGCTGTGTTCAGCAGGGCATGCTCTTTCACCAAGGGTGAAGATGCCAACTCAGGCAGTCTTTCCACTGCATCCTTGAGACCGATGCCTCTAAGACTCCAGGGCAGGGCCTTTACCAGGACAGATATCCTGGGAAGAGAATATCCCATTGCCCTGGCAGCAAGACGCACTGCGCTCCTGGGACGAAAGGTATGGATGGTTGCCACCAGGGCTGCCCTGGCCTCTGAGATGTTGTTCCCGAACCTGCCCATCAACCAGGAGGTCACCTCATCCCTTCTTTCTGAATCGAAATCGAGATCTATGTCAGGAAGGTCCATCCTGCCGCTGTTCATGAACCGCTGGAACAGGAGACCATGCCTTATGGGATCCGGTCCGTTATGGAGAAGATGCACCACAAGAGAGCTGGCAGCAGACCCCCTTACCGAGTGTCTGATTCCCTTAGAACGGGCAAACTCACAGATCTCAGAGACCAGGAGAAAAAAGTCTGACAGGCCTCTCTGCCTGATCTCTGAAAGCTCTCTGTCTATGGCTGTAACATATCTGGCAGGCACATGTTCAAACCGCCTGGCCAGGGCAAGAACCGCCTTGCGGCCCAGCTCCCTGTCTGCCTGCCCCTTCTGCCTGAAGACAGGGGGTTGGAGCCTTCCGGCAGGAAAGGAAAACCGGCTGCAGGCCTGGGCCGCCAACGGGATGTTGGCCATGAGCTGTCTGATGATATCTCCGGACAAACCGGATTTGTGCAGCCGATGTTCCATCTCCCTGCCGGAAAGCAGGGAAAAACTGGTGTTAGGCAGGGGCTCTATATTACGATGATGGTGACGCCTCTGGATCTCTACCATCATCCTGTGAAGAGAATATTCATCAGGACTCAAAAAGGCCACATGGTTCACAGGCACTATTGGCAAGGAAAGCCTTGCAGCATGGTGGATGAGCACCTGATTTGCTTCCATGTCTTCAGGCAGATGGTTCTGCACCCCTATGAAAAGGGCTCCCTCATCCTTGAAAACAGAACGCAGGGC
>JALSKY010000172.1 GCA_026988585.1 Deltaproteobacteria bacterium | reverse complement strand
CTCTATATTTCCAGCGCCTAACAGTTTCTCTGGTAATTCCATACTTCTTTGCCAACTGTCTTTCGGACAGTTTGGATCTCTGTATGGCCTTTCTGATAGCAGGAGTGGTAGTAGCATTCTTGTGGAGCCTTATTTCCTTGATCTAATCCCTCTTTCTTTTTCCTTTAGCATCTTCTGCAACAGCACTCTCACCATATACAAAGCATAGCTTCTTCTATGAAGGGAATCAACTGGGACCACACACTAAGTGATAATTGCCTTTCTCTCGGTGGGAGCTGCATTTTTCATTTTATCGATAATATTTAAGGACATTTTCCCCTCATGGCCAAGTGTAATCATCATAGATCATTCTACTACGCAATTTTTTATGAAAAAGCCAAAATTAAAGTTCCGGTACAACTTACCGATACTGTGAATAAAGGGAAAATCGGGCTCAGGAGGTGAAAACGCAAATAGCCACTTCCCTGGATCGATTAATAACAAAAGGGCAAAGGATGCCCATAAAAAAACAATCATGGAGGATTGAACTATGGCACTTGTTGTTAACACCAATGTCTCTTCACTCAATGCCCAGAGAAATCTTGTCGGAACAGGTAAACTGCTCCAAAGGTCTCTTCAGAGGCTCTCTTCAGGTCTAAGGATCAACAGCGCAAAGGATGATGCTGCAGGTCTAGCTATTTCCGACCGGATGAACTCCCAGATAAGGGGGCTCAATCAGGCTGTCAGAAACGCAAACGACGGTATCTCCTTGGCCCAGACTGCTGAAGGAGCATTGCAGGAATCTACTAATATCTTGCAGCGCATGCGCGAGCTGGCAGTCCAGGCAGCCAATGATACAAACTCTGCCTCGGACAGGGCAAGCCTGCAGGACGAAGTAAATCAGCTCCAAGCTGAGCTTGACAGGATACGTAATACCACGGCCTTCAACGGAAAAAAACTCCTTAACGGTGATGCCCAGAATATGAAATTTCATATAGGGGCAATGCAGAATCAGGTAATCTCCTTTTCCATCAGGGCTGCAGGTGCACAGGATCTTGGAAGCAATACTGTTACAGCAGCTAATACATCAGCAAATCAGGGCACAGGACAGGGTACTGCTGCTGCGGCAAACATTACAGTTGGACAGAACACAATAGCAGCCCAGACACTAACCATTTCAGGATCTAAGGGTTCTGCAACGGTTGATATAGACCAGTATGCCACTGCAGAAACCATAGCCTCTGAGATCAATGAAGTGTCTGGTGATACGGGTGTGACTGCAACAGCTACCAACGAGATTACAATTCATGATCTTCAGAGTGCAGGTACTGTCAGCATGACCATTGGAAGCGGTGGAACAACTGCTACTGTAAATGCTGCAGTTACTCCTAGCGATCTCAGTAACCTGGCTGAGGAGATCAATAAGGTTACAGGACAGACAGGTATCACTGCAGAGGTTACTGGAGGCACCATAACTCTAACTCAGGCTGAAGGTAAAGATATCAATATTGAGAACTTTGAAAATAGTAACACCGGTAGCACCATACAGGTTACTGGAGCTGGTGGCACTGCTGTGACATTGACTGACGGAGGTGATGACAGCACTATTTTTGCAGGCACTGTAACCCTTAGCTCCAATTCATCATTTACCGCAAGCAGCAGTGTGGCTAATTCCGCCGGTAGTATTTTTAACTCGGCTGCTAATAACGTAAACAGTTCTACAGCATCCTATGTGACCAGCGTAGATATCTCAACACAGAGTGGAGCCAATGACGCCATTTCAGTTATTGATGCAGCAATAGCATCCATTGATGAGATTAGAAGTGGTCTTGGTGCCATTCAGAACCGTTTTGAGTCCACCATAGCAAACCTCATGAATGTTTCTGAAAACATATCTGCCGCCAAGTCCCGTATCGTGGATGCAGACTTTGCTCAGGAGACAGCAAACCTCACCAAGGCACAGATCCTGCAGCAGGCTGGTACGGCAATGCTTGCCCAGGCGAACACAGTGCCTCAGGCAGCGCTGACACTGCTCCAGGGATAGACCAACAACCGGACATATAACAGGCAAGTGACAGTAAGAGGGCTGCGGATTCCTCGCAGCCCTCCCTCGATCTTTAAATAGCAAGGAGGCAGCAATCAGATGGGCATTGGCGTATCAGGACTCATGTCCGGCCTTGACACAGATTCCATCATCTCAAAAATAATGGATCTGGAAAGAAGGCCAATAATGCTCCTTCAGCAGAAGGAGGCCGGCTATCAGGCAAAGATCACCGCCCTTGGGCTGGTAAAAAGTGCCATGTCCGAGCTGAAATCTGCAGTAAATGCCCTGAAGGATTCAAACGATTTTCTCTCCTATTCTGCTTCCAGCAGTGATACGGATATCCTGACGGTATCTGCCGGAGATGATCTGCTCCCTGGCACCTATAACATAACTGTCTCCCAGCTTGCCTCTGCCCAGCAGGTTAGAAGCTCTGCTTTTTCCGGCTCTGATGCAGAGGTAGGCACCGGAACCCTCTCCATCCAGGTGGGCAGTGGTGAAAGTGTTGATATCGAGATCACAGAAGAGAACAACAGCCTTTCCGGCATCGCCCAGGCCATAAACGATGCAGACGCCGGGGTTACAGCAGGTGTGATCAACGATGGAAACGGAAACTACTACCTGACCCTGCATGCACAGGAGACAGGTGCAGAAAATACCATCTCCTTTACGGTCCAGGACGATGATGGAAACAACAGCGATGCATCCGGGCTGTCAGCACTTTATACCGATCCTGCAGCCGCAACCCTGACCGAGACCCAGGCTGCAGCCAATGCTCAGCTGTCTGTAAACGGCATAGCTGTTGAGCGAGCGTCAAACGAGATGGATGATCTCATAGATGGGATGACTATAAATCTCAAATCGGCTGATACTGCCAGTCCGGTCACTGTCACTGCGTCCAAGAGTTATGGCGGGCTTACCGACAAGCTCAACACCTTTGTAGAGAAGTACAACTCCCTTGTGGACCTCCTGAGGGAGCAGACCGCATACAATGCAGCAACGGAACAGGGGGGCACCCTTCTCGGTGATAGTACCGTAAGCCGAATAGAAATCAGCATGTCCAGGATGCTTTATCAGACCGTGGACGGAGTTGATCCCGCTATAAACAGCCTGAGCAGGCTTGGGATAGAGGTGGATGATGCGGGTCACCTGAGCCTTGATGCCAGCAAGCTCAACGCTGCAATGGATGAACATCCAGATGACGTTGCCACATTCTTCACAGCAGATGAGTCTGGCAGCAAAGGGATGGCAGTGAAATTTTATGACTTTCTTGACGGGTATCTGAAGAGTTCCACAGGTATTCTTTCTGCCAAGACCGATGGGCTCCAGAACTCCATAGACAAGATAGAACAGCAGGTGGAACGGATGGGATTCAGGCTGCAGAAACGGGAAGAAAATCTGCGGCGCCAATTCAATGCCCTGGAGGACCTTATGCTCCAGTTTCAGCAGACATCCAGCCAGCTTGAGCAGCAGCTCTCATCCCTGGCTAATCTGAGATCATATATCTCCAAGGGCAAATAGAGAAGAAAACAGGGACATCTAAAAATATGAACGCATACGCACAGAAGGCATACAATGCATATCAGAAGACCGAGGTAATGACCATCACCCCAGGGGAACTGGTGGCCAAGCTGCTCGTGGCGGCTGAATCAGCCATTAGCAAGGGGATGGATGCCATGGAGCAGGGAAAGATAGCTACCAAGGGGGAGCAGTTCAGCCGGGCTATTGCCATTCTTGGCGAACTGCAGGCCTCCCTGGATTTTGATCAGGGAGGAGAGATTGCAGAGAATCTCAATGCCATCTATGACTTCTGTATCAGGGAGATATTGACAGGCAATCTCAAAAATGATCCGGCAAGGATAGAGGCTGCACTGAGCACTCTATCCCCGGTAACAGACGCATGGATGACCTTAAAAAACAGCAGCATTCAGGATAAGGGCCAGCCGGAGATGGCTCCAAAGGCGAAAACCGGCGGGGATGCAAACAGGTTGCAGGCTGCGCTGTAGGAGGATTTGGCAGTGAGTGTCATACAACTGACAGGAAAACATAGAGAGGCAGCTACAGGGATATGCGCCAGAATACAGGCAGTCATGAAAGAGATAATTGAGGTTTTGGAACGGGACGAGATAGATGACAGACTCATGAGACTCAAGAGGGAGTATGCCTTCCTGATAGAGAAACTTTTTCAGCAGGAACTTCCAGAAGGGTCCATTTCAGAGGGTGAGGCTGTAAGAATTCTCGCCATGCAGAAGAGTTGCATGGAGCTGATTTCCCAAAAAAAAGAGGGGCTACTGGCAGAAATGCGGAGATGCCAGGGGACCAGGACCTGTCTTTCCGCCTATGATGAGAGGCAGGCAACATGGAGGTAGATCATGTATTCCATAGCAGAAGCTGTAACACATATTGACAACTCAGCCCTTGGTGCAAGGGGAAACACAGGGCAGGCAGCAAGACAGGCAAGGCAGACCCAGCACAGAGGTCCTGATGCAACCAGGGAGGCTGCTCAAGCCCAAACCAGTACTACTGCGGCCCAGCAACCAGGCCAAAAGGAGACCAGGGAGCTGGTGACAAAGGCCCAGGAGGCCTTGGAAGAGATACAGCACAGGAGCCTGCAGTTCAGCGTAGATGAATCCACAGGCCGCACAGTGATAAAGGTAATAGACAAGGAGAGCGGCGATGTGATAAAGGAGATCCCTCCTGAAGAGGCCTTGAGGCTTGCTGAAAAGATTCAGGAGATGTCCGGGCTCCTCTTTGACAGAAAGGCCTGATGCAAAAAAGGAAGCAGTTTCTGTTTAAATGCCATTGCAAAACATGAAATCACTCTGGAATTGCAATGCATTACAGACCTATGAATCCTGATTCCGCATAAACGGTTTACTCTGCCATTAAAGCCTGTGCCTGCGTTTTTCCGACAGGTCCAGGATTCCGCCTGCCCTGCATCGTCTTTTTTCACCTGACACTCCTTGACGCAGGAAACACCCTTGCGAATGGCCAGTTGAATTGAGTAAGAGTCTCAGATTTCCGGTAGGACTTATGGAAAAGGGTGACGCTGCAACAATGAAATAAAACGGAATGAAAAGTGCATATTTTGAAAACCGCTGCAAAAAGCAGATTACCCAGTAGTGAAACAGAATTGGGGAACCGATACCTATCCATCTTGACGAAACATGAGTTCATACATTACACTCTTATAAACTTGTTTTAACATAAAAACTGCAGGAATAACCCTTGCATCCAAGAAGAATTTCATCCAAAAAGAAGGACGTATCAATACAGAAAGAGAGCAGAATCTTCTGGAAATTCTGGACCGTAGCAGTGATCCTGCTGCTGGCCTGGATTGCTGCAAGCCCCTATGGAGTCTGGAAATACAGAAAACTCCAGAGGGAAAAGGCAACAGTTTATGCCCAGTATGTCAAGATGATGAAGGAAAATGAGGCACTGAAACAATACGCTGCAAGATTTCAGGATGACAGGGAGTTCCAGGAAAGGGTGATCAGAAAGGAGCTTGGCTGGGTACGGGATGATGAGCTCCTCTATAAGTTTGTCAACTGAACAACCCCATTAACAGGGTACTCTGGTGCTGCCATCTCAACACCTGAAACATGCTGCAACCATAACAGTGAAACAGCAACACTGGCATTGATGCAAGAGTTGACCAAATTTTTCTCTGTCTATCTCTTCCTTCATCTATCCCGATTTCTGCGGTCCGGCTCTCCCCTGCTCAATATCCTGTGCCATCCAGAGGAGCAACTCCTGAAGCTAAAAGGAAAAATGTGGATAAAGCGCTTCAATGCCCCCTACCCTAATCCAGCAACACTCTGTGGGATGCAGGTCACTGTTACGGAAATGAAAATTTCTTGAAATTTCTTTCTGAAAGGAGCTTAATATCCCAGGATGAAGTATGTAAGGGCACGAGGGAAACGAGACCAGACATACAAGCCATAATCAGGAGTTACAATGCTTAACCGGAAAATCATAGACGAGTACAGAGAATATATGGAAAGCGGGCGATGGGAGGAGGATTTTGGCTACCGGACCCCTGATGGCCAGGGAGAGATGCTGGATATGATCGAGGCCCTCTTCCAGCTGTGTGATGCAGCAGATCAGGTCATATCCAGAAAATTCTACGAGAAGCTGGGGGGAATGCCTCACGGACAATGAGTCTTATCAGGACCTATTCATTCCTAAGGTATGCTGAGATAAACCTGGAAGATGCCCGGAAGGCCATGGCATCCAGGCAGTATGAAGATGCATACTCCAAAGGCAGAGAGGCGATAGTTGCCATGACAAAGGCGGTGGATGCTGCACTGCCTGGAGTCGATGCAGATTTTTTCGCAATGAAACAGCCAAGTTTTGAACGCCACCTTCGGGATCTCATGCCTGACAGCTCCAAGGCTGCAGAGCTTGCAGAAATTCTCTGTTCCTGCAGGGAGCAGAACATGGGAGAAGATGAGAAAGAAGATGGTGAGCTTGCGGCAGAATCCCATTGTCAGAGCCTGCTGTTCTCTGTACAAAAAGGGCTACAGTTGCTGGAGCAGGCCTTTCCCAACCGGCTCCATCCGTTGAAACAGGCGAAACAGGGCAGGTAATTCTGGTTCAAAAAGGGAAAAGTGCATATTAAACCTCACCCGGCTCTGATAGCGGCCTGCGCCTTGACCCTGCATAGCAGAACAGCCATACATGGAGAGCAATCCATTGAGCAAAACCATATCCTTTTGGACAAGGCCGATCCTAATCTTCCTGATAGTTTTGCCTCCCATGATCTTTCTGAGACCCGCTATGGGAGGTCAATTTCTTACAGGCTCCCAGTTGCTGATCATTGCCAACTCCTCTGTTCCGGAATCCATGGAACTGGCCAGGTACTATGCCCGGCTCAGAAAGATACCTGAAACCCATATCATTTCCCTCAACCTGCCGGACAGGGAGAGCATATCCAGGAAGGAGTATGACAAGCTCATTGCCCGCCCCCTCAAACGGGAACTGATGATGCCTGGCTGGGCAACCTCCATCCGCTGCCTCCTGCTCTGTTACGGCATCCCTTTGAAGGTTGCTGGCCGAGCCCCCACGGAACAGGAACGCCAGAAGGCCAAGGTCCTGACCAGGAAGATAAACAACCTGAAGAAGCAGCTTGAAGAGATCAAAAAAACAGAAAAAACAGGGACAGGCAAAAAAAGGGAGCAGGCAGAGGCCAAGACAAAGATAAACAGGGAACTGAAGCAGCTCAGGAAAAGAAGGGCAGAGCTGCTCCACTCCCATGAGCTGGCATCAGTTGATTCGGAGCTGTCACTGATAAAGATTTATCCTGACTACCCCACAGCCGACTGGCTTCCCAATCCCTTCTTCATTCCCAATGTCCGCCAGCCATCCAATATCTCAATAATTTCAGCAAGGGATTACCTGCTGGTCTCCCGCATAGACGGCCCAAACCCTGCAATCGCCAGGAGAATCGTTCGTGATGCAGTTGCTACAGAAAAAAATGGCGGACTCAGAGGTACTGCCTATATCGACTGCCGCTATCCCCCGGCCAAAATAGGGACAGGCAAAAAACTCACCCCTTATCAGAGATATGATAAACAGCTCAGACAGGCTGCAAAAGTTATTGAACAGCATATAGGCAAATGGCAACAGCAGGCCGGGAAAAGCCCAATCATCCGGGTGGTTACAGACAACTCTTCCAGACTGTTTCAGCCCGGCACCTGTCATAATGCAGCTATATACTCAGGCTGGTACAGCCTCAGAAATTACATAGATGCCTTTGATTTCGTGCAGGGGGCTGTGGCATGGCATATTGCAAGTGGCGAATGTGTCAGTCTCAGGAAGCGAAACAGGCAATGGTGCCGGATGCTTCTGATAGACGGGGCCTGCGCAACCCTTGGGCCTGTGGCTGAACCATATCTGCAATCATTTCCATTGCCCCATCTCTTTTACGGACTGCTCCTGGATGGCCGTTTCAGCCTGGCAGAGGTCTTTCATGCATCGAAACCTTGGACATCCTGGAGGCAGGTACTGATTGGCGATCCCCTCTACAGGCCCTTTGGAAAGATGGCTGAAAGGCAGTGGAGCATAATTCAGCAGAATAAAAGCAGCGAGCAGCGAGTAGAATAGGGGAAGTAAGGGGTAGCGGCATGGAAAAAGGGAGAGGGAATACCATGACAGGAGCAATTCTCATGCGAGAGACTGGATGGGAGGTATCCTTGTATGCAATATCGTTTCTGTGGTTACTGAACCGGCAATCTACTTGTGCAGCAGAAGATTTACCCGGATTCCGCCATTGGAAAAGGTGGCAACAGACCTGAAAGCCAGCTTAGTAGCCCTCTGCAAAAAGGGGTGGGGAGATAGCATTGCCACGGTCCAGGCAGGAAACCTCTCCCTGATGATCTCTCCAAATTCACTATAGAGACCTCCAAGGCCATGGATCTCCTTGAGCCTCTTTCCATAGGGGGAATTGGTAACCAACCACCCCTTGGACGCAGGGGAGTCCAGCATTGACAGCTCCCGTTGCTCAACGGTTACATCTGGAAACAGTCCGCATGCAGCAAGGTTTGCCTCTGCAGCCTCTATGGCCTGAACACTCCTGTCAAATCCCTTTATCTGCGCTGTCAGGGGGCGACGCTCAAGGTCTGCTGCAGCCACCACCCGGTGCCACATTGCAGCATCGAAATTGCGCCAGTTCTGAAAGGCAAATTTCCTGAATCTTCCTGGAGGGATATTCATCCCCATGAGGGCAGCCTCTATCAGTATCGTGCCTGAGCCACAAAAAGGGTCCAGAAGGGGAGATGTCCGGTCCCAGCCAGATGCCAGGAGCATTGCTGCCGCAAGGTTTTCCCTGAGCGGGGCTGTTACATTCATGGTTTTCAGGCCACGGTAATGGAGATGCCTGCCGGAGCTGTCAATACTCAGGGTACAGTTATCCCTGAAAAGGCGCAACACAATCAGGGGATCGTCTGATCTGGCATCGCTCATTCGAGCCACTTTAATCTTTTTGCCAAGCCGCACCTGAATTCCCTTGATCAGCCGCTCTTCCAGTGCGCCTGAATGAAAAATCTTCGATTTGTGACAGGTGATCCTAAACCGTATCGGCCTTGATGGCCGCAGATATATCTCCCAAGGATACCGGCTAAACCTTTCGGCTGCCTGCTCCAGGGATGTAAGCCGAAAAGATCCGAGCCTCAACAATACCCTCGATGCTGTTCTAAGCCAAAGATTTGCCTGGCACAAATGAAAAAGTCCGCCGGAGAATTCTACCCCTCCAGCCACTTTCCTGCCAGAGATGCCAAGATCCTGCAACTCAGATTTTACAATGGATTCCAGACCGGGAGGGGCCACTGCAAAGAGTCTGAAATTGCTCATGGCAGCCCCTGTTTCCTTTGGCTGTTTCTGTTTGTCTATCCAGTCCTGGTTCTGATTCTCTCGCCGGGTTCGGCCTTTGCCCTGTCCTGTTGCCATCTCCCTGCTGCTATCTCCTTTTTTCAATCTTTTTATCACAAGTGCCCTGCTTCCTGTTTATCTTTATCTCTAGGGCAGCTATTCTTGGATTACAAATCTCCTATTCTTTCAAACAGATTCCTGTTAAAGAGAGGTGCAATCTCTTTATTGTTCTGATATTTATTCTCCAGACGATCCAGGGCATCCCGAAGATTGGGAGACTTTATACCATGGGCAATGGAAAGCCCTGCCTCCCAAAATGCAGACAGGTCGTCTGCCACCTTTATCAACCGCCCATCCACAGGCATATAATCATCAGCCTGTTTATCCTGGGGGATACCGCCACCCTTGCAGATTACAACCTTCCTATCCTGGACGTACCTATCCTCAAACTGATCATAGAGGAAATAGACCATCTCCTTATGCCATTCATCTGGCAGGAGAGGGAGAATCTTGTCCTCGAGTTTTCTCTTTTCATACTCCAAAATCACCTGATCCAACCCCTCCACTTCATGTTTGATAGGCGAAATGATATCCCTGGTGTACACCTCTGGCAGATCGTGAATAAGGGCAGTGTAAAAATCGTTGTACAACCTTATGGGGCCTGGACGGATGGCGAGATGGGCAAGGCTAAGATAAGTGAGAAGGGCAACCACCAGCATATGACCAAGGACCGTGGTATGCGGAATGCGGGGTGTGCGTGACCACCGTTTCTGAAATCTGAGCTGACTGATGAGATCGATGAAGTGATGACTTTTGCCACCCAGGAGGATCTTCTGAACACCGATAAGCTGGTAATAATCCTCTATTTTGTCATCTATCTCCTGTTTTGTCTCCTGGATGCCATACATATTTGGATAGGCATGATATACCATCTCAAACTCCCATTTAGTAGCAAGGTAATGGGCTGCATTCAGGATATAACGCTCCTTTTTAGAATATTCAGGATTGAACAGATATTCCTCCATGAGCTCATACAATGGCCTGCCATTGCCAGGGCTGCAAATTGGAGACAGTTCCTCCTCAAGCTCGGACAGGACATATGTATTGAGCTGCGGGCCAGCCTTTTTCATGAGATAGTGAAAAACAGGTGGTTTTATATCTGTTAAAACAACCCGGTGAAGGAACTCAAACAGTCCTGCCTCCATCAGCCTGGTCCAATCGATCTCCCAGGATTCTTCCTGATGCTTTGCCAGCATCCAGGCGATTATCATCTTATGGGCCTGTTTATCCAGTTCCGTCAGCTCAACCGGCCGTATATGATCATTCCAGCGCTGGATACTTGCCGCCTCGAAAATCCTGTTGATCAGCCTCTCAGAAATCATATCGTCACCCTTTTCTGTCTGTCTTTTGACATTGTTCGTTCCCTATTAGAAACCGACTCGCTCAATCCGCCCACAAAACCCTGTAAATTAATCTAAACAGATTCCTGCTCAACGCCACAGCAAAAACAGGGACAGGCGAAAAATTAGAAAGTGCGGAAAATGTGCTGTTATTACACTATGAGGGACAGGTGAAAAACTGAACAGGAAGCAAGGAGAAAATGCTACTAATGTTACCAAGAGGGATGGAGAATCAACGACACAGATAAGGTTTTGCTACATTGATAAAAAAGCGGGTTAAAAAACAGTGCAGGACATAGAAAAAAGGACTCTAATAGTCATCTTTCAAAGCTTGACAATTTGGGCGAGCTTGGGAGAGACATGCCCTTGCTGGATGCACAAATTTTTAGATAGGTGATAAACCTCCAGAAAATATGGATGAAATTTTACAGATCCGTCACACCAAGGCTATTCAGAAAATCTTTTCAATGAATAAACTCCCTGCAACCCTTTAACAGGCACAGGTATCTTCTCCTTCTTGCAAGGAAAGCTGTGTCGAAACCTCTTGAAACAGTAGGCAACAAACTCTTTTGTGCCTATGATCATGCTGTCAGTGAAATATCGTGTTCGCCGCAAAAAACGATTGTCCGGTAGGGGGAAAACATTGCTTTCTGGCCCCCCTTCTTCCCATGACAGTTCAGCCTTCTCATACAGATACCTCCTGTATCTGGCCAAACGGACTGATTCTGGCAATTCCCCGAATTCCTGTAAGCCAAAATCCAGTGAAAGAAAACTGTCACTCATACCATTATAAAAATGATAACCAATGGAAGACCAACGGTACTCCTCCGGCTTGCTGCAAAGCCCTGCCCGCACAGGATTCAGGTCGATGTAGGCCAGACAGTTTATCACTGTATCACCGTTTTCAACAATTACACTCTTGAACCGATCTCCCCAGAAATAACCGGTTCGATCATGCTTTTTGTTGTAAAATCGAGCAAATCTCTGTTTGATCTCACGCATATATTCAGACAGGCTGGACCACTTCTGTCTGAATGACTGGAGCTTTTCATCTGTCATTACCGGCTTGATATCAGGGCCATAATAGATGCCAAAACGCCTTAGTACCTCCTGATCGTTAAAGTAATGTTCGGGCAACATCCTTACCAACAGGTGGAAATGATTGCCCATGATACAAAATCCCAACACCTCAACAAAAAAGACCCGACTCATCTGCTTGATTAGCTCCAGCAGAAAATCTTTCTCCTGATCACCAAGAACGAAGCCATCCAGAGCGGTCTTTGACATCACATGATAAACAGCGGGCTCACCTGATATCAGTATTCGTGGGATACGGGGCATAAGTCTCTGGAGCTCCTTTATGTCTTCTATGTCTTGCCATTCATAAAACAAGAGAATTTTTTTCGGCAGTTCCTGTCCTATATGAAGAATCGGACTATTGATATGGCTTCTTAAAAAATTCGCCTGTCCCTAATTTTCTGGGTTCTTGACACATTCAGCAAATATTGTTATCAAAACTCCTGCACATACAGCATTACTGGAGGCGCGTAGCTCAGGGGGAGAGCGCTACCTTGACGCGGTAGAAGTCGGCGGTTCGATCCCGCCCGCGCCTACCATTTATTATCTCTTTACTTTTTTGGTTTACTTTGCACAACGATATCATTAACAATTGGGCATCTGATTGGTTCAAGGAGATGATCCTGCCGACAGATGCCTTTTTTGCTAATTTTTGAGAATAATCCTGTAGAGGCAGTGCCAAACTCCACGCAAAAATGGAACAGATATCATGAGTGATGAAAATCAGGGCCGCCAGGCGGAAAAAAAGATCAAGGTAGATATACCGGAACATGGCCGAAAGGAGATCGCAGCAGGCCGTTCTGCAGCAGATGTGCTGGCTGATATCCTGACCAAGAAACAGCGAAAGAACCTGATCCTTGCAAAGATAAACGGTAAGCTCAAGGATCTCTCAACTACCCTGCAAGATGACTGCATCCTGGAACCTGTGTTTTACGGGGATGAAGAGGCCCTGGAGGTATTACGTCACTCTGCAAGCCATCTGTTGGCGCAGGCGGTCAAATCACTCTTTCCTGAGGCAAAAGTCGCTATTGGACCGGCAATAGAACAGGGGTTCTATTACGATTTCGCAGTAGCCGAGCCATTCACTCCTGATGATCTCAAAAAGATCGAAAAGAGGATGAAGGAGCTGGCCAAAAAGGCCATCCGCATCCAGAGAGTAGAGTTGCCGGCCCAGGAGGCCAGGAAATTTTTCGCAGATCAGGGCGAAGACTACAAGGTAGAGCTCATACAGGATCTGGAACAGGAAGGAGAGACTCAGGTCTCCCTCTACCAGCAGGATGAATTCAAGGACCTTTGCCGTGGGCCTCATCTGCCAGATACTGGAAAGATAAAGGCGTTCCGGCTCACCAGCGTTGCGGGTGCTCACTGGCGTGGAGATGAAAACAGGGAGATGCTGCAGCGCATCTATGGCACAGCCTTTTTCAGCAAGGATGAGCTAAAACAGTATCTTGAAAGGCTTGAGGAGGCCAAGAGGCGGGATCACCGGCGGATCGGCAAGGAGTTGGAACTCTTTTCCATCCAGGAGGAAGTTGGCCCAGGCCTGATACTTTGGCATCCACGAGGCGCAACAATTCGTAAGCTCATAGAGGATTTCTGGAGAGAGGAGCACACAAGCCGCGGCTACAGCCTCCTGTTCACCCCGCATATTGCCAAGCGTGAACTATGGAAGACCAGCGGACACCTGGATTTCTATTCGGAGAACATGTATGCCCCCATGGAGATAGATGAGGTTGCGTACCAGCTAAAGCCCATGAACTGCCCCTTTCACATAGCAATATACAACTCCAGAAGACGCAGTTACAGAGAGCTGCCCTTGCGCTGGTGTGAACTTGGGACAGTCTATCGATATGAACGCACCGGCACCCTCCATGGTCTCATGCGGGTCAGGGGGTTTACCCAGGACGATGCGCATATATTCT
>JALSKY010000171.1 GCA_026988585.1 Deltaproteobacteria bacterium | reverse complement strand
GTGAGTTCCACAACACCGAGACTTGGTGCCAGATGCCCTCCCTTTTGGGAAACCGTGTTGACTATGGTCTTTCTTATTTCCGCTGCAAGCTGTGCCAGTTCCTTTAGATCCAGCCCTTTCAGGTCCTCAGGACCATTGATGGTGTCCAGTAATCTGCTCATTTTTTCCTCAGTGATTCTCCAGTCATTATCTATGAAGGTCTGTGAAGGATGGCAGTTTTGCAGACCTTCATCTCCCGTTGTCATGCCTTTCTTGTGTGACAGCAATGGATCATCTGTCCCTGTCCACTATGTAGCAGGCTAAGGCCCTCAGCGGTTCTGCCTCATGCCCGAAATCCTGGAGCGTGGTTACTGCCATGTCCCTAAGCTCCTCAGCCCGCCTTCTTGCCTCCTCAATACCGAAAAGGGCAGGATAGGTGGACTTGCGGTTCCTTTCATCAGAGCCCACCGGTTTGCCGAGTTTTGTCTCATCCCCCACCACGTCCAGGATGTCATCGATCACCTGAAAACAGAGGCCCAGGGCCTCACCGTAGGAGGCCAGGGCGTCAATCTGCTTCTTGGTCCCGCCACCCAGAATTGCACCCATCTCAACTGATGCCCTGATGAGGGCACCGGTCTTGCGGGAATGGATGAAGTTAAGTGTTTCTGGTGTTATCTCGGTGTTTTCATTGAGTATGTCAGCGGTCTGGCCGCCAACCATGCCTGCATGTCCTGCTGCCTTGGCGAATACCCTGGTTGCCTCTACCTGCCTGAGATGAGATGCGGCAGAGGATAGATCAGGGTGAGCCATCAGCTCAAAGGCAAGAGTCAACAGCCCATCTCCTGCCAGTATGGCCATGGCCTCTCCAAACACCTTGTGGCATGTGGGTTTGCCACGCCGGAGATCATCATTGTCCATTGCCGGAAGATCATCGTGGATGAGCGAATAGGTATGAACACATTCCATGGCACAGGCAGCCGGCATGATCTTTTCAGGTTGGCCTCCAACTGCCTGGCATCCTGCCATCATCAGTATGGGACGTACCCGTTTGCCGCCGGCTGCAATGCTGTAGTGCATGGCCTCTATAACAGGGGCAGCCGGGCCTTCAGGTCGTGGAAGATAGCGGTGTATGGCTTCGTTGACCCTCTTTCTTTGCTGCTCGAGATATATTTTCAGATGGATTTTGGACATATTTGTCAATCAAGTCTTTGATGAAAAGGCAGGCCGGTAGCAGGCCGCAACATGTAAAATTATGATTTGCAAGTTACCTGTTTTCCAGAAAGAAGGCAAGGTTGACCAATCGCCTTTCACAACAGTAATGATCATGCCGAAAAGCAGATAAAAGTGAGAGACAGAGGCCCTTATCAATGTCTGACAGCTCGTTTCTGGTAATTTCAATACTGCTCTTTGCCTGGATCGTAACAGCCATCCTCTTTCTAAGGTATGTAAGGTCTCGGAATGCAGCTCCCATTTCTGCAGGCAACGGGACGGACGTCATACTCGGTCTTATGAGCCAGAAGGCACAGGAGGCTGAGAATGCAGAAAAGGCACTGGAGCTAACTGCAAAACAGCTCAATCTCGGTATAATTCAGGTCCCGGCAAGCATTGGATCTGCCTGGTCCCTGGATCAAGTGGAAGATCCGGCAGCCATGTTATCCTCAAAGGAATCAGCGCATTCAAGGCCAGAAGGCAAGGCTGTTGTAAGGTGTATAGGGCCCGTTCGGGAATTGCTCCAGATGGATCCGGATGAGATGGCTGCCCTGGTAAGAGAGTTTTCCGGGGACAGGAAGACCATTCACGCTGGCAACAGGGTAATAGATATTCGCAAGGTAGAACTCCAGGAGAGGGATCTCTTTCTGCTTACTGATATAACAGAAGTTTTTCTCATGGCGAAAGAGCTCAAGGAGAAGGAGCGTCTTGCCCTTTTGGGACAGATGAGCGGACAGGTAGCCCACAAGATAAAGACGCCCCTCTCCATATTGGCAGGCA
>JALSKY010000170.1 GCA_026988585.1 Deltaproteobacteria bacterium | reverse complement strand
GGTAAAACCTTTCACCACCTTCCTGTCCTTGGGCAAACCGCCTATATCAGGACAGATCCCCTGAACATTGATATCCAGCAGTTCCGGAATCATTTTGTCATCTGCTCTCTCGGCTGCCGTTTGCTCCTGTGCCTCAGGGACCGCCTTCCCTGTCACCTCTTCAACCTGCTGCTGCCCCATGGAAATTGAAGGTACAATAAAGAATGCGATAAAAAACATGGCAAAAAGGCCTATGGAAAGTCTCCACCCCTTTTCAAACCCCTTGAATACAGTAACCACCTTGCTGCTCCTCTTGGACATTCTCATCTTCTTTTTAACCTCCTTTCTCTGAGCTGATTTCCCAACATACCGTTACTCCATATATCTGCTGGTCCCGCCCCATCTCCGGCCTGCACCTTTATGGTAGATGCAGCTCTGTGAAATAGATACCCGACACGGGGCAACATCAACCTGCATAGAGGATGACATCAACCCGACATACAGAGATAACTACTTATAATAACAAAAATTTCTGCCCAAATTGCCATTCTCTTTGCTATAGGCTAAAGTTTCTCCATCAGAGAGATATTGCAACAAACAGGACAAAACAGATGGAACCTGCTGGACAAAATACAGTCAGGATAGATGGTGACCGGATAAAATCCATCCGGATGGAAAAGGGGTTGACCCAACTCTATCTTGCCTCATGGGTTGGTGTTACCACAGAGACCATCTCAAGATGGGAAAACAGAAAGACTCCTGCCATCAAGAGGGAGAACGCCATTCGTCTTGCCCAGGCATTGGAGGTAGAGCTGGATGAAATCCTTCAGAAGACAGGGCCAGCAGATTCCCAGATGGACCACCCCGGAAAATGGCATGATAAAGATTCAAGGGCCATCAAACAGGATAGCTGCCAGCAGGTTGAAGGGGCAAGACCCAGATCTGGCAAGAGAGATGATACTGTTTCGGCAGCAGCGCCCCCTGCCCCCTTTCCTCTCAGGCAGGTTTGGCCATACCTGATCGGCATCACACTTGTTCTGCTGGCCGTTACAGCAGGCGTATCTCTTGTCTCAAAGCAGCAGGCCAAGCCGGAGATAGAACCTGATGATATCGACATCATCCGAGTTCTTCCTGCCTCTGCATCTCCAGGGGCACAGATCCCTGTACTCCTTGAACTCGACTCCTTTGCCCCTGAGAAAATAGCCATGGTGATCACGGAGATGATTCCTCCAGGAACCCGCACCGTGTCAGTGGCCCCTCCCCTCAAGAAACAGATGCCGGACCAGCACATACTCAAATGGATAGTGCGTCTTGGCGAAGATGAGACCACTTTGGCCTATCTGTTACAGATTCCTGAAAGAATAAACGGGAATGAGACAGAGCTCCATTTCCATGGCAAGGCAAGGATCAAAACCAAGACTGACTCAATAGAGAGATCTGTAGAGGGGGACAGCTCCATCAATATCGCCCGATGCTACTGGGCTGATATTGATTGTAATGGCCGGATAGATGATGGGGAGATCCTTGCAGCATACGACCGGTACGGATCCATCAAGATCTTCGATAAAGTTTTACAGGAGGCTGAAAATATATGGGTACAGGGAGGGTACCAGGTAGATACTGAAACAGGGAGGATTTCCATAAAGGAGAATCCCTATCAGGAAGACTCTCAGAAGGAGCCGAAATAGTCCGATGAAAAGAGAGTGGATAAGCTCCCTGTCATAGCAGCTTACCCACTCACCTCATAGAGATGATTTTCTTCAGACAGCATTACGGGTTGCCGCGAACCGCATCCCGTCTTTTGACAGAATTGCACCATGACAGGACGAATCATGCTGGTACCGGTTCTGTCTCTGCCCCTATCTTCTCTTCTCTGATTTCAGGAGCAGGGGACTGCCGGTTTGCAGGCAGACATATGGTGAACACGGTTCCCTCTCCTGGTGATGACTCCACCCTTAATTCACCTCCTGCCTGGGTTACAATCCGGTGGACGATGGACAGG
>JALSKY010000169.1 GCA_026988585.1 Deltaproteobacteria bacterium | reverse complement strand
GGGCAATACTGAGGAGCTGGCCCATGGTGAGCCAGCCAAAGGCTATATATCCCACCTGTGGATCCGGCTCTCTGAAAAACTCCACAAAAAACCTAAACAGGCCGTATAGCATAAAAAAAAGGGCGGTCTTGTATCCGGCTGGCCAGGGCCTGTTTCTAAGGGGCCACAGGATAGAGAACAGCACCACTCCCTCGACAAAGGCCTCATATAACTGGGACGGGTGACGAGGCACCAGCCCTCCGCCTGGAAATATCATGGCCCAGGGAACAATTTCCGGGTCTGCCGGCCTGCCGTAGAGCTCTCCGTTTATGAAGTTGCCGATCCGTCCCAATCCAAGGCCAATGGGTACTGTAACCACTATCCTGTCTGCCCATTTGAAAAAATCCTCTCTCCTGCGCCGAACATAGATCCATCCGGCAAGAAGGGCACCAATTGCACCCCCATGAAACGACATGCCTCCATGCCAGGTGGCAACGATCTCCTGGGGATTTTGAATAAAATAGGGAAGGTTGTAGAACAGGACATATCCGAGACGTCCGCCAAGGATCAGGCCTATAATAAGCCAGGCGAGGAGACCATCCAGAAACAGGTATTCCCTTTGAAGCATCTCCATATTGCCTTTGCAGGCATGGCGTATCTGCAACCTGACCAGGAGATAGGATGCGAGAAAACCCAGCAGATACATGAACCCGTACCACCTGACTGATAGAGGCCCTACATCCACAATTACAGGATCGATATGAGGATATTGCACCATCCCTGTTCCTGATCAGTTCAATCCCAAAAGGCAATACCGGGAGAAAAAGATATCCTGACCATGATAATCAGGGGTTTTCCGGCTGTTCCGGTCCCTGGTCACTGTTGCGTCCAGAAGGTCCATCTCCAGAACCATCAGCTGATCTCTCCCCCTTGAGCTTGTCCAAGGGGATCACCCTGGGCCCCTGTGACGATGGCTGAACCCGTTCCGGACCCTTGCCGGCCCCCTTTGCAGAGTCGGTTCCTTGCCCTGCCCCCTCTCTCGAAAGGCCTATGAATGAATTGACCAACTGGAGATACTGAGCCCTTACAGATGGGGCAATATCGGATTCCAGCACAAAAAAGGAGACTCGGCTCTTCTGTATCCGTATGGAGGAGGTTATCATGGTGTTGACGATATGGGGATGTACTATTGCCCCCTTCTTCTGGTCGTATATCACGGCACATGGGAAATAGAGATCGAAGAAGGCAGACTTTTCCAAGGTGAAGAGAACGGTTTCAGTCTGCTTGTTATACCTGATCTCTCCTATCAATATCCCCAGGCCGCTTACCTCCAGCATCACCAGCTCCCGGGCATTCTGTCTAAGTTTCATCTCTTTTACCCTCCGTTCTTTCAGCAGGCCCTCTGTTCCCTCTCTTTTTTCTCCGGCGCTTCCCCTTCTTTCTGGGTTTTGCCTGAACTACCCTGGCCTCTGGCTCTCCAAGGGCCCTTGCAAGACAGTTGTACAGGAGCAGGGCCTCTGGAAAGAGCTGCTTGTTCCAAACCCTCTTCTGCCAGTTTCCCCTGGTCTTGCAATAGGCTATGGGCCATTGATATGAGAGGAGACGGGACAGCATATCCCTGTCGGCCCTCTTGAAATCATAGGGATAGAATATATCATCTATTAGAAACCGCACCTCACTGGTGGGCCACCTGAGCCGATCACTCTCCAGGGCCTGCCATTCCTGTCTGTAATGGAGAAGAGACAGGGCAAATGCCGATAGAAAAAAGATATCAGAGACCTCCTGGCTCCCATCCTTGACAATGGCATCCACCTCCGCCAGGACTGACGTAACAAGAGAGATGAGTTTCTCCCTGCCCACTTCCTGGAGAGTTCCGGATATGGTTGGAAATACCGCCTCCATCAACCCGGATTCAAACATATATCTGGCCCAGGGTGCGCTTGCCCCCGCCTTGAGATCCTTGAGCCACTCATCCCTCACCCTTGGGATGGCACAGAGGCGGATCTTGTCTGCATGTTTCTTTATGGCCTTCCAGGTCTCGTTCTCTATCTGAAAACCTGCCCTGGCTGCATGGCGAATGGCCCTCATCATCCGGACAGGATCCCGAAGGAACCGGCGCTGAGGTTCTCCTATGGTTCGAACTATACCAGCCCTCAGATCCTCCATCCCACCCACATAATCTATGATGGAAAAATCGGCAATGTTGTAAAAGAGGCCGTTGATGGTCAAGTCCCGCCGAAAGGCATCCTCCCGCGGAGTGCCATAGATCTCATGAATCGGCTTGCCATTGCGGACTATCTCGATATCAGCCATATCACACTGCCGCCTGAAGGTGGAGACCTCAACAATCTTTCCACCCTTGAAATAGACATGAACCAACCGAAACCTCTTGCCGATGATCCGGCTATAGTGAAACAGCCGTTTTACCTCCTCAGGCCTGGCATTGGTACCAATATCAAAGTCCTTGGGACGTTTGCCCAGGAGCAGGTCCCTTACACTGCCGCCTACGAGATAGGCAAGATAACCATGATCCTTCAGCCGGTAGAGCACCTTCAGGGCCTCTCGATCTATATCCTTTCTGCTGAGACAGTGATCAGGCCGCTCCACCACGAGAGGAGACATATCCTGGAAGAGAAACGGCTCCTCCTCTGGAGGCGGTGTCTTGGCCATAAGAGATCTCTTTATCCGGCTCCAGCGGCCCCTGTTTACAGACCTTTTGGGCCTATTGTCCCTGCCATGCCCCTTTTTCCTTCTGCCTCTGTGCGTCTTGTCAAAATGCATGTAGAGTATAGATCAGCCGTTTCCTGTTAGAGGCCCTTGTATGCTGCAGGGTCGATTCCATATTTCTTTATCTTGTAGTTTATAATTCTAAGACTGGTGTTCAGGAGTTTGGCAGCCTTTGTCTGATTGCCGCGGGTCTCCATCAGGGCCTCGACAATCATCTCCTTTTCAAAATTCTCGACCGCCTCCTGAAAAGAGCGTCCCTTTGTCCTGGAATCCTGCCCTTCGGCAAAACATTGAATATTCTGGGGCAGGTGATGTACCCTCAGAACCGGCTCACTGCAAACTATCACCGCCCTCTCAATACAGTTTTGAAGCTCCCTCACATTTCCAGGCCAATTACTCTGCATGAGACAGTCTATGGCTGCACTGGAAAACTGGCGTATCTCCTTGCCATATTCCTTGGAAAACTTCTGAAGAAAATACTCGGCCAAGGCAACAATATCGCTTTTGCGCTCACGCAAAGGGGGAAGATATATGGGAAAGACATTTAGGCGATAATAGAGATCCTCCCGGAACTCTCCCTGCTCCATTGCGTGTTCCAGATTCTTGTTGGTGGCAGCGATGATACGCACATCAACCTTTACCGTCTTGGTGCCTCCAACCCGCTGGAACTCCCTCTCCTGAATCACGTTGAGCAGCTTGACTTGGACACTGTGGGGTAGCTCCCCTATCTCATCAAGAAAGAGCGTCCCCTTGTGGGCCAGCTCGAACCGCCCCTTCTTCATGGAAGTTGCGCCGGTGAACGCTCCCCGCTCATGACCGAACAGCTCACTCTCTATCAGGTTTTCCGGCAGTGCGGAACAGTTCACACTGATAAAAGGGCCAGTTGCCTGCGGGCTGTTGAAATGTATTGCCTTGGCAATCATGGATTTGCCAGTACCGCTCTCCCCTCGCAGGAGCACTGTTGCCTTGCTCTCAGCAACCCGATGCACCATCTCGAACACCTGGAGCATCTGGCTGGAATTGCCAATGATATTTTCAAACTGATACTTCTCTGCCAGGGCCCTTTTGAGCTTCCTGTTCTCGGACAGGAGATGTTTACGTTCAGCCATCATCTCCTGGAGTCTAACCACAGACTGCGCCAGGATGGAGCTGATCACCGTAAGGAGCCTCAGATCGTCTTCAAGAGAACCTGCATCTCTGGCAATT
>JALSKY010000168.1 GCA_026988585.1 Deltaproteobacteria bacterium | reverse complement strand
TCGGTCCACACTAAGTGCCCCAATGGCCCTTTTACCATGTTTGATAGGCACACAGATAAAGGAGACCGGTTCATCGCCATCTCCCTTTGAATGGCTGCCTGTCTTGTTCAGGAAGCGGGGATCCTGGCTGATATTGGGGATTATTATCGGCTCTCCTGTCTCCACCACAGTGCCTGTTATACCTTCACCCAACCGGTAACGCCCCTTTTTCTGAGCAGCCCTGCTGATACCGTGGGCAACCTCTATCTGCACCTCCGGGCTCTCCGGTTTCAGAATGCAAATGGTACCCCTGATCATCCCAAGGCTCTCTTCCATGATCTCCAGCACCCTCGCCAGGGCATTTTTGAGATTCAGGGTGGATGAAAGGGCCCGGGTAACCTCATAGAGACAGGTCAGTTCCTGGATCTGTCTCCTTTGGGGGAGCCTACTTCCCAGAAAATATCTGTTTTTTGCTGCAAGGTTTATATTGTTCATGGCTTAACAAAGCGAACTCGTCTTATTTTCAAAAACTTTTTACAATTTTCTCCCCAAGGGAGAGACAAACTCGAAATGGTAAGTTTACAATGTTGTAAAAAATATGCAAATCTTTCACAAAGGTTTTCCCACACAAATCATGAAAAAAGGGCAGCAGTAGAACCACTCCTGACTTCTGACTATGGAATCAGGGTCTCCTGAAAAAATAATTCAGCTGAATTATTGGGTGGTTAACTGCTATATTTTCCCAATATCTCTTCACCCAAGCTCATAATCCGGGATCATGAGAATCAGGAAAGAAGCCTCTGCAACTCCCGTATCCTGTCGCGTAAGGCAGCGGCCTGCTCAAATTCCAGGGCGTCTGCAGCCCGCCGCATCTCCTCTTCCAGTTGTGATATGATCCTCAAGACGCCTTCCCTGTCAGGTCTGCCGCTATCATCAACTGGAACAGATTCATAAAGGGCGGGATTTTCTGCAACCTGAAGGGCTTCCTGCTCCTGATCATATAGAGAACTCAGGGCATCATCTGCCTGCTTGCTCACGGTTCTTGGGACAATACCATGTCTCCTGTTGTATTCCATCTGGATCTTTCTTCTCCGTTCCGTCTCGGAGATGGCATCCCTCATGGCCCTGGTCATCCTGTCCGCATACAGTATCACAACTCCTGCAGCATTCCTGGCGGCCCTGCCAGCGACCTGGATCAGTGAGCGTTCCGAACGGAGGAACCCCTCCTTGTCCGCATCAAGAACAGCAACCACCGATACTTCAGGCAGATCCAGCCCCTCCCGCAGTAGGTTGATACCTATGAGAACATCGAAATCTCCCCTGCGGAGCCCTCGTATGAGCTGACTACGCTCAACGGTCTTTATGTCTGAATGGAGATACTCCACCCTGACTCCAACTGAACCGTAATAATCTGTAAGCTCTTCAGCCATCCGTTTTGTCAGGGTGGTAACCAGAATACGTTCTCCCTTTTCCACTGTCCTGCGTATCTCTGCAAGCAGATCATCAACCTGGTTCTCTGCAGGCCTGACCTCCATCCTGGGATCAACCAGTCCTGTAGGCCTGATGATCTGCTCCACTACCCTCTCCCCGCTCTGCTCCAGCTCATAAGGACCAGGAGTGGCAGAAACAAAGACCACCTGCCCAACAGCCCTCTCAAACTCCTGAAACATAAGGGGACGGTTGTCCAGGGCTGAAGGCAGTCTGAATCCGAACTCCACCAGAGTCTCCTTCCTGGAACGATCTCCGGCATACATCCCCCTGAGTTGGGGGACCGTTATATGGCTCTCGTCAATAAAGGTGACGAAGTCAGGAGGAAAATAGTCCAGAAGGGTGGGAGGAGGCTGGCCTGGAGAGCGGCCGGTAAGATGCCGAGAATAGTTTTCGATTCCATGACAGTAGCCTAGCTCCTGAAGCATCTCTATATCCAGATTGGTCCTCTGCTCGATACGCTGTGCCTCAACCAACCGATTTTCAAGCTGGAAAAAACGAATTCTCTCCTCCAACTCCTCCTTTATATCCATTATGGCCCGCTGAAGACTCCTTCTGGATGCCACATAATGGCTGGATGGAAAGATCACCGCATCCCGGATCCCGCTCAACCTCTTGCCTGTAAGCGGATCTATGATACTCAACTGTTCGATCTCATCGCCGAACAGCTCGACCCTGATCCCTTTCTCCTCTTCATAGGCGGGAAATATCTCGATTATGTCCCCTCGTACCCTGAAGGTCCCGCGATGAAAATCCAGATCTGAACGCTCATAAAGCATGTTCACCAGGCGGGAGAGTATCTCGCCGCGCTCCATCTCCTCGCCCTCCCTGAGATAGAGCTGCATCTCATTATATTCCTCCGGGGATCCGAGACCGTAGATACAGGAGACACTTGCCACTATTATCACATCCCTCCGGGTCAGAAGGGAGTAGGTGGCGGAATGGCGCAGCCGGTCAATGAAATCGTTGATGGCAGAGTCCTTCTCGATATATGTATCAGTAGATGGGATATATGCCTCTGGCTGATAATAGTCATAATAGCTCACGAAATATTCCACAGCATTTTCAGGAAACAGCTGTTTGAACTCATTGAAGAGCTGGGCGGCCAGGGTCTTGTTTGGTGCTATGATCAGGGCGGGGCGCCCAAGGCGGGCAATTACATTGGCCATGGTAAAGGTCTTCCCGGAACCGGTAACACCGAGCAGGGTCTGAAACCGCTCGCCCCTGCCCATATTATCCACCAGGGACTCAATGGCCCCGGGCTGATCTCCTGCAGGCTCATAGGATGAGTTCAGGATAAACCTGGCATCTTTTCCATCGTTTATGCCTAAGACCATATCTCCTGACAGATCCATGTCTCCTTTATGTTTTTTCACCCTCTCCCGACCCAGTTGATACACTTAATTTCACCAACAGAGCATATTGAAAAAAAGATAGGAGCTGAAACTAAACATGGATCTCAGAAGATTCAAGTTCATTCAGGAGATTTGGCCCTGATAAACGGTGCAAGATACTTGCCTAACCAGTGAAAAACATCTACTTTAGTCGAGTCGATAATGGGAGGAAAAAAATGGCTGACAATAACAGCACACCCAAACCATCAAATTTCATAAGAGATATCATCATCAGGGACCTGGAGAGCGGCAAACATGACACTGTAATTACCAGATTCCCTCCTGAGCCCAACGGCTTTCTCCATATAGGCCATGCCAAATCCATCTGTCTCAATTTCGGCCTGGCCCAGGAGTTCAATGGACGGTGCCATCTCCGTTTTGATGACACCAACCCCACCAAAGAGGCAAAGGAATATGTGGATGCCATCATGGAGGATGTTAGCTGGTTGGGTTACCAGTGGGGTGAGCATCTCTATTATGCCTCCGACTATTTTGAAAAATTCTACGAATATGCTGTCCAGCTCATAGAGAAGGGAAAGGCGTTTGTGTGTGATCTGACTCCGGAGGAGATCCGTGAATACAGGGGCACCCTTACAGAACCAGGCAAGGAAAGCCCTTACAGGGAACGATCTGTTCAGGAAAACCTTGACCTGTTCAGGCGCATGCGGGCTGGAGAATTCAGGGAGGGAGAACGGGTTCTCCGGGCAAAGATAGATATGAGTTCCGGCAACTTGAACATGAGGGATCCTGTAATATATAGAATAATGCATGTCCCGCACCACCGTACCGGAGATAAATGGTGTATCTATCCCATGTATGACTTTGCCCACTGCCTTTCAGATGCCATAGAAGGGATTACCCATAGCATCTGCACCCTGGAATTCGAGGATCATCGACCGCTGTACGACTGGTTCCTGGATCAGCTCAAGACCCCATGCCATCCCCAGCAGATCGAATTTGCCAGGCTCAATCTATCCTATACCGTGCTGAGCAAGAGAAAATTGATTCAACTGGTTGATCAGGGTGTGGTGGATGGCTGGGATGATCCCCGAATGCCCACTATTTCAGGGATTCGGAGAAGAGGCTTCCCGCCATCAGCCATCAGGGAGTTCTGCCATCGAATAGGCGTTGCCAAGAAAGACAGTGTCGTTGATGTAGCTCTGCTGGAGCATTGTGTAAGGGATGAACTCAACCGGACAGCCCCGAGACGGCTGGCAGTACTCAACCCACTGAAGGTAGTGATAGAAAACTATCCGGAGGAGCAGGAAGAGGAGCTGGATGCGGTAAACAATCCGGAAGACCCCTCCTATGGCACCAGAAAGATCCCGTTCTGCCGGGAAATATTCATAGAACGCACAGACTTCATGGAGAATCCTCCAAAGAAATTTTACCGGATGGCTGTTGGCCAGGAGGTGAGACTGCGCTATGCATATATCGTCACCTGTACCGATCTGATCAAGGATCCGGAAACCGGGGAGGTAGTGGAACTGAGATGCAAATATGATCCTGAAACCCGGGGAGGCAACACCCCGGATGGCAGGCGGGTGCGGGGCACAATACACTGGGTGTCGGCCAGACACGGGTTCAATGCTGAAGTCCGTCTTTATGACAGGCTCTTCAAGGACCCCAACCCGGGAAAAGGCGGACAGGATTTTATGGACTCCATCAATCCGGATTCACTGGAGATAAAGAAAGGATGCATACTGGAACCCTCCCTCATGGATGCAGAGCCGGGTTCCATCTGGCAGTTCGAGAGACAGGGATATTTCTGTGTGGACACCAGGTACTCTGCCCCAGGCAGACCGGTGTTCAACAGGAGTGTACAGCTCCGGGATTCCTGGGCAAAGATTGAAAAAAGACTCAAACAGAAGGGATGACACCGGGAATCTGCACGGCATGCCATCTGCGCCCATTTCGCATCAGGCAAAACCGTCATTCCACATATGAAAAAAGATCAGAGGAGATATAACCAAAAGATATGATGAAAAAAGAGGACACCACTGTTCAGGATAAGGCCAGCACTAATGGCGAGGTTATAGTCAGGTTTCCCCCGAGCCCTACGGGCTATCTCCATATAGGAGGTGCAAGGACGGCCATATTCAACTGGCTCTTTGCCAAGAAACACCATGGAAAATTTATCCTTCGCATAGAGGATACAGATGCAGAGCGATCAACCCAGGAATCAATAGAGGGTATTTTGGACGGCCTGACATGGCTTGGGATCGACTGGGACCAGGGCCCCTACTTCCAGAGTGCATTTGCAGAAGAACACCGGGCGGCAGCAGAGAAACTCCTGGAGGAAGGCAAGGCATACAAATGTTTCTGTACAAAGGAGGAACTGGACAGGAAGCGGGAACAAGCCCTGGCAGAGAAACGCGACATAAAATATGATCGCACATGCCGCAACCTCACGCCTGAAGAGATTGCTGAAAAGGAGGCTGCTGGGCTGCCCTATGTCATAAGATTCAAGGTACCGGACAGAACCGGCAAGATCGGCTACAGGGATCAAGTCCTTGGTCTCATTGAAAAGGATTACTCTGAGATAGATGATTTCGTTATTGTGCGCTCCGATGGATCGCCCCTCTATCTCCTGTGCAACGTGGTGGATGACATCAGAGACAGGATCACCCATGTCATCAGGGGGCAGGATCACATGACCAATACCATCAAACAGATACTGCTATACGAGGCACTTGAAAAAACTCCGCCGGTTTTTGCCCACATGCCCCTGACGCTTGACCCCCAAAAGAGAAAAATTTCAAAGAGATCGCATGGTGAAGTGGTAGCAGTACAGTGGTATAGGGAGCAAGGATTTATTCCCTGGGCACTGGTCAACTTTCTGGTGCTCCTGGGATGGAACCCGGGAACAGACCAGGAGATATTTACCAAAGAGGAGCTGATTCAGGCCTTTTCCTTAGAGAGGATCAGCAAATCCAATGCAGTGTTCAACTACCGCAAAGGCGATCCAAAATTCTTTACAGATCCCAAGGCGATCAACATCAATGCCTGGTGGCTTCGCAATCTTCCCATAGAGGAGATTGCAGATATGGTAAAACCTGATTTCCAGGCACAGGGTATCTGGGAGCCGGCCTATGAAGGTGAGAAAAGAGACTGGTTCCTGGAAACCATAGATATGATCAGGAGCAGATTTCACACCCTGAAGGATTTTGCTACCCTTGGCAGGGCTTACTTTACTGATGACTATCAGTTCGATCCCAAGGCAGTCAGGAAAAACCTGCTGAAACATCCGGAACTCAAGGATCTGCTGCCTGAACTGGCAGAGCGGCTGAAAGATCTGGAGCCATGGGACCTGCAGACAACAGAAGATGCCCTGAGGGCCTTTGCAGAGGAGACAGGAGTAAAGGCAGGGATCATCATAAATGGTCTCCGCACCGTGGTGACCGGACAGATCAAGGGACCGGGAATCTTCGATGTGATGGTAGCCATAGGCAAGGATCGGATTGTAGCACGACTGAGCAGGGCTGGGGAGCTGATAGAGGAATTTGAAAAGGAAGCTGCATAGCCCGACCTGTCCTGGCACACCTTTTCGCTTCTCTTCCAAACCTGTCGGGGAGCAGTATCATGAACACAAATTGAAACCGGACCCGGGCTAAGGCTAAGTCCTGTTTATCTGCAGTTCTTTACCGGCCCGGTCTCATCCCCCTATCAATGATATTCCTTTATGGCTGTTCTCCATCAGGCAGATAAATGGTTATACAGGTACCAGGACGATCCTTGTCTATAGGCCCCCTGCAGGGTGATCTGACATCTACAAAGCCGTTGTGGGCATTGACCACTCCGAGAAGGATCGCAAGCCCCAGCCCCCTGCCAAAATCCTTGGTGGTAAAAAAGGGGTCAAAGATACGGCCCTGAATATCCGGCGGGATTCCAGGGCCATCATCCTGCACTTCCAGAAAGAGATAACTCTTATTGCCATTGCTGTCAAAATTCGCTCTGTCTGACGCCCTGCAGGAGCCATCGTCTCTTCCACACGATATGGTTATCCTGCCATCGTGTCTATCCAGAGCCTCTATACTGTTGAATATCAGCCCCTTCATGCACTCCTTCATGAGATGCCAATCGCAGGAGATCTTCAGATTCTCATCTGCCACCACCTCGAGTTCTGTCCCATCAGGAAGATATTCCAGCATGGCAGCCCGGATATCCTCCAAAAATTCCATGGCATTCACCTGCTGCCGATTGAGCCAGCCGCTGCCAAGGCAGGACACCATCTTGTCAGTAAAGGATGAGGTCCTTGCAATAGCTGCCGAGGCTGCCTCAAGGCTCTCCAGACAGTTCCTTATATCCTGCCCCTGAAGATGCATCCGGGCAACCTCCAGGCTTCCGCTTATGGCAAAAAGCTGATTGTTCAGGTGGTGTACCACTGCTGCCACCATATCATGAAGGCTGTTTCTCTTCTCCTTGAGCATCTCCCTGGAATGGAGGTCCAAGATACGATTATAGGAGTGAAAAATTGGAGTTATATCCCTGAAATACCAGACTCTTCCTATATATTCACCAGCTCTGTTTATCGGCACGGAATATCTGGAAAAAATCCGGCCATCCCTGAGCCGGAGCTCATCATGACTTGTCAGTTCAGGATGAAGAATGAGATACTCGATCTTTTTCCGAACCTCTTTGGGATTCTGGACCATTGAGAGTTCGAACGCCAGCCTCTCGTTGCCATTTTCCTGCTCCAGCAACTCTGACGGCAGATCCCACATCTCCTGAAACCGCCTGTTGAAATAGATGGTCCTGAAATGGGAGTCTACCACAAGGATTCCCTCCAGAGTGGTATTCAGGATAAAATCGGCAAAAAACTCACGCAAGAGATCTCCCTGCCCGCCTCTGACAGTCTGCCCTTTTCTATCCATACCCCCTCCAACCAGACTGATAGAGCAATGCTATAGAAGGAGAATAAAAAAATCAATACAATTTTTTAAAAAAACTGAATCCGGATCCCCCTAACGTGAACAAAAAGTAAAAAAACGCAAACAGGTTATGAACCCAGTGCAGCAGAAACAGCACTGACAACATCATCTCTTTTCATTCCTTTGAGAAGAAAGGACTTCTGTCTGCTGGAGCCCCCTGATATCAGCTCAACATCTGATTTTGGGATATGAAAAAATGAAGATAGAAAGGTCCTGGCTCTCTTGTTGGCCTTTCCATCCACAGGGGGAGAGTTGACTGCAAGCTTCAACCTCTCTCCATGGATACCCTTTATCCCTTCATGTCTTGCCCCTGGCTGGAGATGGATGTCGATGAGAACACCCTGTTTCGAGGATCTTAAAAATGGGTAACTATCTGACATTACTTACTACTCTGACTTGTCCAAACTCTTCTCGAGCGATAGAAGCATTGGGCCGAGTTCCTGCACATCCCTAAACATCTGGATAAAGCCTTCCCTGTCCCTGCTGGCTATAATCTCCTTCAAACGGGCCCCATGTTTGTCAAATGTCTCTATAGCAGCACTGGTATAGGGGTTTTCCATCTGTATATAGGCATACAGTTCCGGATCCTGGAAACAGAGTCGTGCAAGGATCTCAAGCTGTCTTGAAAAACTGGGGGTTGCAAGATTGACAACCTGCTGGAAATCTATCCCCTCTTCCTCCAAGGACTTGCCAAGACACATGAGCATAAAGTGATTCAAGGCTTGAACCCATGCCATTGTCCTGTCATGCTCTTCCGGGGTGAAAATAGGTGTATGCGCACCTACAGTGCGAAACAGATCCTGCCACCATAGCAGCCACCGTTTACCCCTGCCTGGACAGATCGCCACCCTCAACCCCTTGATGGAGGTCTCTCCAGGCCCGAACAGAGGATGAGTTCCGATCACCTCACAACTGCTGTGTTCCAGCATGCAATCCACCTGGTTCTTCTTCAGGGAACAGAAATCGGTCAACAGATGTTCTTTGGGTACCAGGGGAGCGATCTCCTTCACCAGGTCCGGAAAGATATGCATGGGCACAGAGAGGATCACCACGTTTGCCACCTCAGCAATATCCCTTGGCGTAAGCCTGGTATCCAGGTCCGATATCATCACCTGGAACTCCAACTCCTCAAAAAACCTGTGAAACCACTGGCCCATGCGCCCCCTGCCTCCGATAATACCTATGACAGGACTGCTTACAGGAGAAGGCACAGATGTGCCTGACCATGATTCATCTGTCAACATACGCTGGATCTGTTTATGCAATGGAATCTCCTCGCTCTGTCAATCTGTCTGCCATATCTGTCAACTCCAGGCTGAACCTCCTGATGAGATGATCTGCCAGGACCAGCTGCATCATGGCCTTGAGTACCGGGACGATGCGGGGGATAGCAGAGACATC
>JALSKY010000167.1 GCA_026988585.1 Deltaproteobacteria bacterium | reverse complement strand
TGACTGCCTGTCGGGCATGGCAGTTGCCATCATTTTGGGCTATGGAGGCATGCTGGTTGCCAAGGGCCAAATGACTTCTGGTGATTTTTTCTCGGTACTTACCGCTATCATCATGGCTTTTGCTCCTCTAAAAAAAATAGGGCGGGCTTATGGACAATTTCAGGAAACCCTGGGGGTCCTGGAACGTGTAGATTCATTTCTCAACAAAAAACCCGAGCCGATTCGTGGGCTACCGGTCAAAGGACTACACCATAACATAAGATATGATCTGGTCTCCTTTGCCTATCCAGGATCAGATGTGGAGGTTCTCAGAGAGATAGATCTAAATATATGTGCTGGTAAGATATTTGCCATTGTCGGACCAAGTGGGGCCGGCAAGAGTACCCTTGTGGATCTGCTGCCCAGATTTTATACACCTCTCAAGGGCAAAATCCTATGGGATGGGAAAAATATTCAGGAACTGTCACTTAAGGATCTCCGGGCCCAGATGGCCATTGTAACCCAGGATGTCATCCTGTTTACTGACACCATATTTGAGAACATTCGGGCTGGCAGACCAGGTGCATCAAGACAAGATGTGATAGAGGCAGCAAAAAAGGCACAAGCCCATGATTTCATTATTTCATTACCGGATGGCTATGATACGGTATTGGATGAACGTGGTCTCAATCTTTCAGGAGGTCAGAGACAGAGGATCGCTATAGCAAGAGCCATATTGAAAAATCCTCCACTTCTTATACTGGATGAGGCGACCAGTGCCTTGGACAGCGTATCAGAACAGGCAGTACAGGCGGCCCTGGAGCAGGTAATGCGAGGCCGAACCACCATCGTAATTGCTCATCGTCTTTCCACCATAATAAATGCAGATAAAGTCATCGTTATGGATCATGGCACCATAGTAGCACAGGGAACACATCGGGAACTGCTTGAATCAGCGGAGCTCTATAGAGAGCTTTATCAAACCTGGTCATCCGGGAAGGAGGGAAATCCATCCGGCAGCAGTGACAAACAGGATCATTGAGCGAGCCATGAAAAACGTGGAATCCCATGAAAAAAAACTTGGAATAATCTTGGCCATAACAGGATTGGCTGCTGCTGCAATTCTCATCTTTTGGAATATCGGTCAGGGCAGCATTGATCTTAGAGATGAGGCCTTAACGGCAGGCAGAAGTCTATATATTTATCACACAGGCAGCATAATCAATACAGAAGTCAACGGTGAGCTTTCAGTAAGAAAACCACCTCTGGTCTATCTGCTCACAGCTCTCTCATATAAACTGTTTGGCATAAACGAATTAGGACTAAGATTGCCCAACGCCCTTTTTGGCTTTGGCATTTTCGTAGTAACACTGTGGGGAGCCTGGAACCTAGCCGGCCCACTGTTTGGAGGATTGTCTCCCTGGCTATTGATTGGATGCTTTAACATCATACGTGTATCTCGAGAGGCACTGACCGATACCGCCTTTATTTTTGGTCTCGCTCTTGCGGTTATTTCCATTGCAATCCATCTTTCACGGATCAATAGCAGTTATTCCTCTATAAAATCACGCAACATTCACTGCCCATTACTGTTTTCAATAGGGATTGTCATCGCATCCATGAGCAAGGGTCCTCTTGCGTTCTACCTGCCATGCGCAACCATCATTTTCCTTTTTTTAATGGAAAAACGCTTGGTTCCATACTACCTTGTAGCATCCGTGGCAGCTTCCTTACCCTTTCTGTTCTGGTTTGCAGCTCAAGCAGCAGCATCTTCACAATTCTTATCCATCTACATAGGACAGGAATATTTTGAGCGAGCAAATTATGAATCAGACTTCCTGACCCAGTTTATTAGACCTCCTGAATATTACCTTACAAATCTGTGGCGCTGGTTCAGACTATCAGGTGTTATAGCCAGCCTTTCATCTTTCTGGATAGTTATCTGTCTTGCACGCCACTATCTAAAAAAAGAGAAACGGAGATACTGCAACAGGAACATTATTTCCAAAGAGAACCTATTTCTGGTATTCAGTTGGATTACCTACTTTTGTCTGGCTTCGTGGGCCTCTCATAAGTCAAGGAGATATATTCTTCCAGTATTCCCCATAATGACCATACTGTCAGTAGTAGGGTTTAAAGGGATGTGGGAATTATGTGTTGATACAAAATGTAAAAAGGCATTGTCAATAATTATTACAGTAACTGTATTTATAGGCCTTTTTGCCCTGAAAAGTCATTATCTTACTACACCGGACTATCTTCCTGAGCGTAAAGAGATCGCCTTAAGGCTCAAAAAACTGGTAGATCAGGGATATAAAATCTACTCGAATGATGAACGGCTTGCTCCGATTCTCCATTTTTACTTAGATAAAACTATACCTGTAATCAACGATCCATCGGATATTCCGGAAAAAAAATGGGTCTTCGTATTCTCAAAACAACCACATGAGGACCAAAAACTGGTTGAAAATTACGAAGTTATCGTGCATGACTGAACTGATCTACAACTATGAATGGGATAAACCTGATCATAAACAACACGGAACTCTCTTATGAAAGATGAATTACAGGTTGCTGTGATCAGGCCAGAATGCAGTTATTTGCAGGGCGGTGCGGAACGTTACTGCATGATGCTTGTAAAAGGATTGTTGTCAGCAGGTGTCAAGGTGATATTCATCGGCGCCAGAATTGATCGACACATCCAGCAGGAGATCACCTTCATTGATACTGGTAAACGGAAAGGTCCTTCCAGTCTGAAAAATTACCTGTTTCACATCACTGTTCAGCAAGCCCTGACAAGATTCCCAAAGGCCGTGAGTTATTCCCTTTCCAGGACCTATCCCGTGGATATATATAGGCTTACAGATCCTCTGCATAGCTATCATCTTCACCTGAACTACCGTTCGCCTCTTAAGACCTTATGGCGCCGACTCAGTATTAGACACCGCCTTCTCCTGAAGCTGGAGCGAAATGTTCTGCAAGGGCCTAAAAAAGCACAAAGAATCGTGGCCATATCTGAGCGGGAATCAAAACTGATCAAACAATTTTACAATGTAAATCCAAAAAGAATAAAAGTAATTTACAATGGTGTTGATCTGACTATCTTTAATCCAGGCAGACATGAACAAGGGTTATCCACCAGAAAGCAGCTTAAGGTACAGCCTGAAGAAACCCTGTATCTCTTTGCTGGTATGGATTTTCGAAGAAAAGGCCTCGAAATCGTCATCAGGGCAGCAGGCCTACTGAAACACCCCTTCAAGCTGATAGTAGCAGGTTCAGGAGATATTAACAGATATAAGAGACTGGCAAACAGAACAGGTCTTGCCAAAAACATTAGATTCCTTGGGCGAGTGCAGAATATGACCGATCTTTACAGAGCTGCAGATCTCATGGTAGTGCCTACCCAATATGACCCATTTGGTAATGTGCACCTCGAATCTCTCGCATGTGGTCTTCCCATTGTCACCACCATAGAGGCAGGCGGAGCAGAGGTAGTGACTCATGCCAAAACCGGTTTTATCATGAAAAATCCTTCAGACCCCATGGAACTGGCAACATATATGAATGAATATGAAGGGCAGAAGGCCCAGTGGCCTGAGTGGAGAGAACGTGCCTACAACAAGGCTGCAGAATTCACTATTGAAAAAAATATCACACAAAATCTGGCACTCATTGAGGATATAGCCAGACAAAAGCAAAGAGTTGGATGAAAGAATCAACTGAACACCAACTGCCAGAGGCTGATGTAATAACACTTGATAATGGAAGACTTCTTCTTTCAAAAAGGTGGCAGCCTATTTTTGCGGATAACAAACTCGATTCCTTCGAGCTACTGGCTTCCCATCCAGGACATTCTATTGCAAAAAAGGTGTTGTCTTTCCGGTACACCCTAAAAATCCATCTCGTAGATAAAAGAGGCACAAGAGAGACCTTTTTCATAAAAAGATATCTCCCGTCTCCTGACTTTATGTCACCTGAAGAGCAGGCCGCAGCAGAATGGAAGGCCATGTGGCTTTTCAGGAAGGAAAAATTACCTGGTCCTGAACCGGTAGCCTTGGGATCTGATCATAAAATTGCCTTTGTGATATCTAAAGAAGTACCTCATGTAATGAATCTGGAGGAGTGGGCAACAAAAAATATAGCCAACTCATCCCATAAAGATCAAATAATAAGAAGGGGAAAAAGCTTAACGGAGATCATCACTGAGGTCATCCAGGAGGTAGCAAAGATAACAGGCCGGATGCATCGGGCCGGAATGTGTCATCAGGATCTTTATCTATGTCATTTCCTGTGCGCCACCAGAGAAAGACCCCTCCCTCTCCACCTCATAGATCTTCAGCGCGTAAAAAAATTTCCCAAACGTCTTCCCTTGGACAGACAGATCAAAGATCTTGCCCAGCTTCTCTATTCTGCTTCTCCTTTCATCACCAAAAATGGGATCCGATCATTCTGGAATATATATAAGGCTATCTGCCCACAGCCACCTCTGGCTGCTCTTTTTCTGCTACCATTGATTCGGTTCAAGGCCGCCAGAATAGAACGGCACACGAAAAGACATAGGCTCTGATATGAAAATTCTTTTCTTCATGGGGGTGTATCTACCACGACCTGGAGGAGTGCCCCGCAATACACATAACATGGTAATGGCCCTGAGAAAAAAAGGAGCAGATGTACGGGTATTTGCTCCTCATGAAAAGGGTGACAGTGAGCTTTCCTTACCATACCACGTGTACAGGTATCATAGATTTCCTGTAAAACGTCTATTTACCAGAAGTTATATTGCTGGCCTAATGCTCATCAAAAAAGAGTGGCCTTTTGATCTTATCCATTGCCATGGAATTGATCCTACAGCCTACTGTGCCAGTTTTTATAAAGGCCTGACAGGTAGTTCCTACATAGTCACACCGCGCAGAAGCAATATATTCAAGAAGGAGAAACACTTCTTTCATCGAAGGAGAAACAGACGGATTCACCGCGCCCTCTGCATGGCAGACCGCATAACAGTCCTCAGCCATGAGATAGAAAGGATCATACTGGGGACAGGAGTAAATCCGGACAAAATAGTCAGGATACCTCATGGCATTGACCCGGCTCCCTTCAAGGATGTCGCGCCTGTAGAAAGGGAAAGGCCGTACATCTTGGCACTGGGCAGGCTAGTCGCTTGCAAGGGATTTGATATCCTGATAGAGGCATACAGCCAAATATGCCAAAAACATCCAGATATAGATCTTGTGATAGTTGGTAGCGGACCAAAAGAGAGAGAACTGCGGAATCAGATCAGGAGTAAGGGGCTGGATCAGCGCATTATCCTGGCAGGAAGAAAGGAGGGCAGGGAAAAGATTGCCCTCTTAAAGGGTGCTACAGCATTTGTCTTTCCGTCCCGCCCCGGAAATGAAGGATTTCCAAACGTGATTCTTGAAGCCATGGCCGCAGGTCTTCCCATCATTACAACCAGGGTTAGCGGGGCTGAAGACATTGTCATTCCCGACTACACCGGCTATATTGTTCCGCCAGAGAATATCAATTCCCTTGCATCTGCCCTGAATCATATTCTTGTAAAACCAGGCCTTATCAAAAAACAGAATATTGAGACCCACCTTGGAAACTATCTGCATGAAAAAATAATGCAAAGATATCTTGATCTATACCAGGATCTGATCAGGAAAAAGCATCGACACTGATATGCCTAAGATACTGTTGCTTACAAAGTTTAGAAGGCCTTGGAACAATGGCCATTACATGGCCATGGCTCTTGAAGAGATGGGCTGGGAAGTGGACCGGATGGACACGCCTGGAGACCTGCATCTCCTCAAAAACAGACTCAAAAATTACCCATCACATGACCTGGCCCTTGCAACCAAGGCAGACGGGATGGACCTTGGAATGGTTCAAGATATAAAAAGAAGAGGGATTCCTTTTGTTATTTGGTATCCTGATCCAATCCCGCCCACAGATCACATGGTGCGAATGGGCAGGGAAAGCGATATGTTTTTTACCATGACCCAGGGCAGAATAGAGGATTATCTTAAGGCTGGAGTGCCACGGGTACAGTGGCTGACACAGGCGGTTCACCCCGATTTTTTCCCTCTCGATCCACTTTCACCCATGGAAGAGAAATATTATGGATGCGATGTGGGCTTTATAGGCAATCTGGGGGCACTGCCGCAGTATATTAAAAGACGGGAGATGCTTACAAGGGTGGTCAGAGCAGGTTTTCATCTGAAATGGTGGGGGCCAAGGCCGTCAAGAAAACTCAAAGAGATCCCCTTTCTCATCTCAAAGGTATGTCGCTGTTACGGCGGACGGTTTGTTTATCTTGATACCTTCTCCAAGGCGGCCAGGGGATGTAAGATCTTTCTCTCGCAGGATTCATTTCCGGAGATCCGGCTCTCCATGAGTGTAAAGATCTACACTGCAATGTGCTGTGGTGCATTTTATATGTGTCGCAGGGTAGAAGGGATCGATGAACTATTCACCCCTGACAAGGAGCTGGTAGTCTTTGACGATTATGATGAGATGCTTGACAAGATTCATTATTACATTGACAAAGCAGATGAAAGGAAAAAGATAGCTGAAAGAGGACGTAAAAAAGTCCTTGCTGAACATACATATCACAAACGATTTGATACTATGTTTAAGATCCTTAAAAAACACCGGATCATCACTGCATAATTCAGTGGATGCACCATTCCAATGATCATCACAGTAACAGATGCAATCGCTAACAATCAAAAACAGGAGACAATCATCTTTACAGATCAGGATTGCTGACCACTGGAAATATCCTGATTTTCTTGAGCTTCTCTCTCTTGAACCTGAGGAGCTCCTGAGGCTTCCCCAGACCACACTGCTCTCGACAGTGCCCAGCACCACTGTTGTAACCACGGTATTCAGAAATCAAAGGCTTTATTTCAAGTATTTCCTAGAGTCCAGGTCCATCTCCGTCTTAAAGACCATGTTTCGGGGATCCAAGGCGATGCGCGCATTGAAAGGGGCTAAGCTTCTGTCAAAAATATCCATAGATACACCAGAAATCATAGCTGTCAGGCAAAATAGATGCCCTGCTTTGCAACATGTCTCACTTTTAGTCACCTGTCACAAGGAAGGAGAAAACTTGAGGTCAATACTAAGAACCGAAAACCTGGATTGCCGTATGAGACACCTCCTGGTCTCCTGTCTTGGGGAATTTATTGCCCATATGCACAACAACAGAATAGTCCATGGCGATTTACACCCAGGTAACATTCTGATGTCTGGTATCCGCCTGAGCAACGGTGCATCTGCATCTTTTGCCTTAATGGATACTGAAAGGGTTAGAAAGGTTCATGCACTGAATTCTCGAAAAATTTTCAGGGATCTCGCTCTACTGAACCATCCAAACCTTGGGTGTATAACTCCTTTAGACCGGCTCCGCTTTATTGCTACTTATTACAAAGAAATGGATTTTCAAAAGAATAACATCCGACCGTCGGATATCAGAGGCCTTACTGCCAAAATCCATGCCATGAGCTATTACCGATATGGAAAAAAGAGGACCAACAATCTAGAGTATGCAACCCCCAAAAAGTAAATAACAATGAAAAAACTACTCTATATACTCACCAGATTTCCCGTTCCTACAGAGACATTCATTCTCAATGAACTCCGGCAGGTAAGAAGAGAGGGAATAGACTATGACCTGTTCGCCTTCCATGTGGACACAGAAAAGGCATCCCTGCCGCCATACCTGGAGATTAAGGCCAGGGAACTGCTTGGTGCCCATACTATCAGAGGCCAGGCAGCATTTATGGAACTCTCCACAAAAAAAACCGGTCTTATGATCAAGATTGCAAAGGAACGCTGGTGCAAAAAATTCCACCACCTGATACAGGCTGCATGGCTTGCCAAATGGTGTATAGACAATAATATAGGACACATTCATGCACATTATGCTTACCACTCCACATCGGCTGCCAGAGTAATCTCTGCGCTGACAGGAATATCGTACAGCTTTACTGCTCATGCCAATGACATTTTCAAATCGAGTTGGCAGATGGGAGAAAAGATACGGGACAGTTTGTTCTGTGCTACTTGCACCGGATACAACCGGGAATATCTCTTGAATACCTATAAAGATATTAAGCAAGAGAAGGTGCACAGGATATATCATGGGATCGATACAACCCTTTTTCTTCGTTCCGAAAAACCTTCAACAAGAGAGCAAACTGATAGTCTGAAGACAGTCACAGTAGCCAGACTCAGAGAAAAGAAGGGCATTGATTATCTAATTGAGGCGTTGGCCTTGTTGCGTTCAAAAGGGATTCCAGTGATAGGCAAAATTATTGGTAGCGGCCCGGACGAATCAAGACTTCAGCAACTTGCCATTCGACATGGAATTGAAAAGTATATTACATTTACCGGCTCTCTGCCCCACGAGGATGTAAAGGATGCGTTGGACAAGGCCGATCTCTTTGTACTACCAAGTATAATTGCACCAGATGGCAGTAGAGATGGCATACCCAATGTGATTCTGGAGGCCATGGCCATGGAATTACCAGTAGTTTCAACGCGGGTTTCAGCAATACCTGAAGCTGTATCACATGGTAAAACAGGTATTTTAGTTCCTCCTAAGGACAGTAAATCATTGGCAGACGCCATTGAACAGTTATATCTGGAACCCCAGAAAAGATCTCTCATGGGCCAAGAAGGACGTAACAGGGTTAAAACATTATTCGATCTTGAAAGGAACACACAGCTTCTGATCCATCAATTCAGCATGCGACTGAGGTCAAACCCATCTCATAAATCTTTTTCTTTTTAATAGGTGAGAATGAAATCAGATCTAAAGTTTCGTAAGTTAAAAAAAGGCGGGTTGCGAATTCTTATACGTGATGATCTGTACAGGCCAGACGTATTAAAACAGATCAAAAAGCCGGACAGACTGCTTGAAAAGGCCAAGGTTCTATATAAGGATTCTGCCAAAACCACGGCAGGAATAGTATCAATTTGTGGTCAACCTTTCTTTCTTAAACGATATAACAGACGTGGTATTTTCCACACTGCCAGGACTGTATTAAGACGTTCCAGACCCAAAAAGGTCATTGCGGTATCAACCCATCTGACCAAAAAAGGTGTATTAACTCCAGAGCCCGTGGCTCTCATGGAAAAGAGAAAGGGACGACTGCTTCTGTCCAGTTATATTTTGACCAGATGTGTCAAAGCAGACAGGCTCCGATATCAGATTGAGAAAAGAAAAAATGATCCAGAGTGGACAAATCGTGCCATAAAAAATCTGGCCGCCCTTATTGCATCCATCCATAAGGCAAAAGTCATGCATGGGGATATGAAGGCCAATAATTTCATCATTGAAAAACCGTACGAAAAGGCCAGAATCTGGGTCGTTGATCTGGATGGTTCTGTAATAAAAAGGAGAATTGATATTCAGGATCAGGCCAGGGATCTTGCGAGACTGTTCTTCTCGTTTCGGGATACTCTGTGCCCGTTAAGTCACCTAAGATTTTTTGTTCATTACATAAAAGAGATGCATATAAAAAATCTTGCAAAAGAGGAACTCTATGCATTATTGACCGAGATCCATGAAATCTCAAATAACCATCTGGATAGACGCAACTGATTGTTTCAACACCACAAACAAAAAAAGGATAGGCGAACGCTGCATAAATCTCATACTAATTATTATGTGTAATAAAAAATGGTTAAATAGAACAGAACATATCTCACTACTGGCCTTTTGGGCCTATCTATTCATTGTCCCGCTTCGAGAGATCATGGGAGATATTCACTCTCCTGTACGCTCAACATTATTGATCCTCATGGCAATTTATCCCCTGCTCCACGCTTGGGCAGGAGAGTTCAAAACATCTTCCATGGACAGGGCCATTACTGCCTTCTTTCTGGCAATGACCCTATCCACCATATTTTCCACAGAGATCAGCTACAGCCTGCACTGCTATACTAAGACCCTTGTACCACTCATTATACTTTATTTTTCAGGTTCGAGGCTTATAACAACACACAACCGTGTGAGAATCACTGCAGCAGTAATTGTGGTCTCTTCAACAATAGTTATAGTATCTGGATTTCTTCTAACAGATCAAGTCACAAACTTTTCCGGTTTCAGGTTTGAAGGATTGTTCGATACACCAACACAACTGGGTAAATACCTTGATCTGATCATTCCTGTGACCATTGTCTGCTTCCTGTCAGAACCACGCTGGATTCGATTTATTATATTTCCAACAATTATCCTCCAGGCATATGCACTCTTAAACACTGGAACCAGAGGATCTATCATAGGTGTTACAATCGCTCTGTCATTTTTAATAGCCTTGATGAGACGGAGACTGCTCACAACAATTATTTTCGTCTTGGTAATTTTGGGGGCATCATTATCCTTTATCATCACCCACAACAACTTTTCGCAACGTATTGTCAATGACAGCAGCATGAAAGAACGCTATGAAATTTACAAGGCTTCTTGGCTGCTTATAAAAGAAAGGCCTTTTTTGGGTTGGGGATATGGGGATAGCATTGAAAAACGTATTCTGAAAAAGAGAGGTTATAACTGGTTGAATGAAAAGAACATATATCCCCCTGTAATCCATCATGCCCACAACCTGTTTTTGCAACTCCTAATAGAAGGGGGCATTGTGGCAGCTCTCGCTGGCTTATGGATCGGCATAATGGTGGGAAAAACCGGTTTCCACCTTATATTCGTTGATAAAGATCTATTGACAGCAGGATTTTTTCTGGGACTGTTGGCCCTGGCCATCCATACCTTGATATCAGTTCCGCAGTGGATCAACACCAACATTGCCATGGCTTACATAGCAGTTATTACAGGAGTCAGCCACTACCGAAAAAGATCTGAACCAGTGCAGAGTGTTAAAAAAAAATAAAACGATACAGTGCAGCCTGATAAATTCTCAATTCCTACCTGAAACCCTCTCAATAATCGCCGTTGTCGATATATCCACCTCAAACTCGATCCGCTCCACCCTGCCTCCATGCCTTTTAACAAAATCTGCCCCAACTATCTGATCTTCAGGCCAGTCTGCGCCTTTTACCAAAATATCCGGCACAAGCGCTTCGATAAGGATCTTGGGGGTCTCTTCCTGAAAGAGAATAACATAATCCACGCACCCAAGGGCAGCAAGAACCCTGGCACGTTGCTCCTCAGGGTTGACCGGTCTTTCCGGGCCCTTGATCCTCTGCACAGATCTATCGCTATTGAGGCCGACAACAAGGAAATCACCTTGCGACCGGGCCTTTTCAAGATAACTCACATGCCCGGCATGGAGAATATCAAAACATCCATTTGTAAAGGCCATTTTCTGTCCAGCAGCCCTGCGGGCGTTAACCATCTCCTTCAGATGGGCCAAGGAGACTATCTTGGAGGCAGAGTTAAGCTCCCAGGGTTTGGGAGATAAAGCGCTGGAGAACAGGGCACGCCGCTGTTTTACCGCCGGAAGAGAGATCTCAAATGTATGAAGACCGTCCCCCTTGCCTGTTCTGCAGATGAAACCGCCATCAGGACCGCAACATAAGGAGTTGCCTCCAAACTCCAGACCTCCCGTTCTCCCTGTACCATTTGCTGCCACAAGAAAGACCTGGCTCTCCATGGCCCTTGCCCTGCAAAGAAGCTCAAAATTATCGATCCTGCTCATGGGCCATAGGGCTGACACAATAAGCACAGAAGCCCCATGTCTGACAAGGTGCCGTGCCAGCTCAGGAAACCGGATGTCGTAGCAGATCATTGGACCTGCCAGACAATTTTCCTGGTCATGAAACCCGAGAGATACAGGAGCAGCCCCCTTGCCTGGAGTAAAGATCTCCGGTTCCCGGAACAGTGGGAACAGATGGATCTTTCGATATTCATATTGATAACCGTCAGGCATGCTGAAAACCTGGCTGTTGTAGAGCATGCCTTGCTCCTTCACACACAGCCCCCCTACTACTATCAGGTTATTCCCCTGAGAAATCTGTTGCAGTTCAGGCAGCAGCTCTGCTGTCTCGGCTGCTGCCCTTTCCGCCTGCGCCGGTTCCATCAAAGGCCCAGAAGCCCAAAGCTCAGGCAGCACAATAATGGATGAACCCTGCAAAGCGGACTCCTCTACAGCCTGCTTCACCAGTTCAAAATTTTTCCAGACATTTTTCCTATAAGGAGAAAATTGAAACAGTGATATCTTCATAAAGATCCTGGCTATCTGGAAAGGCGCCACTCCATGGTCTTTCTGAGTCCTTCCCTGAGTTGGAAATCGGGTTCCCAGCCCAGCTCTTTTCTGGCCTTGTCTATCTTGAGACAACTCTGGGTTAGGTCACCGGCCCTGGCATCCTGTGACTCCAGTTCAGCCAGCTCATCTGAAAGATTTAACTCCGGCTTCATGAGCTCATATATTGTGTCGTATAGCTTCCTGGTCCTGGTCTCCACACCGGTGCCTATATTGAAGGCCTGGCCACTCCCCTTCTCCAAAGCCATCAGGTTGGCCTTGACTACATCTCCAACAAAGCAGTAATCACGAACCATCCCATCCGGTTCATCAGGAAAATGAAATAGCAAACTCTTCCGGCCTGCCACTAGATTGTCCATGAATATGGCCACAACACCGGCCTCTCCATGAGGAATCTGTCTTGGTCCATAGATATTGGCATATCTCAACACAGTATAATCAAGACCATACTGATGGTTGTAAAAATAGAGATAATCCTCTGAAACCGCCTTCGCTATGGCATAGGGTGAAAGCGGCTGGGGTGGATAGCTCTCAGAAGTAGGATATTCCTCTGCCTCACCATAGATGGCTCCACCTGATGAAATGAAGATGACCTTTTTGATCTCATGCTGCCTGGCTGCCTCTAGGAGATTAACGAATCCCTGTATATTGACGGAAACATCAAACAGCGGGTCCTCTACCGAGTAAGGCACAGAGATCTGGGCGGCATGATGATTGATTACATCCGGCCGCTCTATATCCAACACCTTTCCAATCTCATCCGAACGAATATCCATCAGATAAAACTTGGCTTTCGGATTTATATTTTCCAGCTTGCCGGAATAGAGATTATCAACCACTACTACATCATGACCGGCCTGCACATATCCATCCACTACATTGGATCCGATAAAACCGGCCCCACCAGTGACCAGGATTTTCATAGCAATTCTCCTCTTTTTGAGTTTTCTTATTATATCGACCTGCAGGGTTAAAAACTGGACTAAAAATAGATCTTTCGATATTATCATAGCCCTATTGGCTTTTAAACCTGATCCATATCCATTTTTGCTGATAACATACTATTTGGATTAAAAAAGAGAAGCTAAAACACTATATGTTATATTCAGCTAAACCTTATAGATCTTTTCATTGAAGATGAAATATAAAACTTGAGAATAATCTTGAAAGGAGAAACCTTTCAGGCAGAGGGAGAGAAGATGCCTAAAATTACCTTTTTGCCATCCAATATATCTATTGAGTTCACAGACCAGGAAAACATCCTGAAGGCAGCCATGAAGGCTGGTGTCCATATCAATGCCTCATGCGGAGGCGCTGGAGTATGTGACAAATGCAGGATTTATATAGAGGAGGGAGAGGTCCAGGGAGATCAGCTCTCAGACGGGGCTTGGCGTGCCTGCACAACCATTCCATTGACAGATATAGTGGTTCGTGTACCTGCTGAATCACAGATGGACAAGAAGGCCCTTATCAGACCAATTGCAAAAAAATCTGCGTCATGGATCATGGAACTGTCAGAACAGGCAGAAGTTACGCCACCAGCCCCCATCTACAAGACGCCTCTTAAGCTGCCTGAGCCGGATCTTGCCGATGCGGTAGCGGATCTGGAAAGAGTGAGGAGGGAGATAGGCCATGACACCCATTTACAGGTGGAGAGCCGAGTACTCAACGAG
>JALSKY010000166.1 GCA_026988585.1 Deltaproteobacteria bacterium | reverse complement strand
GCCCTGGAACAGATAGGTGGAAGGTGTTGCGTACTGAAGGGGGTCACGCCACCTTTGCCCCACGGAATCAGCAGGAGTTGGAGCTGGCCTGTTATCTCATGGATCTCTATGGGCATCCCTCCCAGGAACGCGCAGTTTCTGGCCAGGGAATTGTGAACATATTCCGTTTTCTGTCAGGCAAATCAACGCAGGTCCCAGGTAATGATTTTTTGATGGATTCTCCTGCTCCCCGCGAAGTCGCCGCTCTGGCCAGAAAGGGTGATCCCATCTGCTGCAACACCATGGATCTATTCTTTCAGCTCTTTGCTTCAGAGGCCGGAAACCTTGCCCTTAAATCCCTTCCGAAATCAGGTGTATTCCTTGCTGGAGGTATCATCAACAAAAATCTTGACCTGGTGGAACCAGAGGCCATGCGTTATGCCTTTGAGGATAAGGGCAGGATGAAAGGGCTGCTCCAGACCATCCCTCTCTCAGTGGTGGTCAGAGAGGATCTTGGTCTGCTCGGTGCTCTCGTGGTGGCTTCAGGGCAATCCGCTCATGCCCTTTCATGAGCTGGTCTTACTATGAGAATCCTGTTGATCTTTATGGCTATCAGTTTGGAACCAGATTCATCCAGGAAAGTAACAGATGGCTGAAGATAGTTTAGATAAAATAGAGAAGAAGAAACTGCTTCCGGGACACCATCCAAAGGGCAGAAGCCGTTGGGGCAGACGTGGCAGCTTCAGATGTCACTGTTGTGGAAGAGAACTCCCATTCTGCTGGAACTGTCCATGTGGCTTTCAGATCTGTTCAGATTGTATGGAAGAGAACAAGTGGGGTCTTACCAACGGGCCTACCTGGGTCTGTCCTGATTGCGGACGTGTGAGGATGTTCTGATGGGCAGAAAGCACTCCTTTCTCTTTCTTGGTGGGGTCAGAAGCGGAAAGAGCAGAATGGCTCAGGCCCTGGCAGAGTACTTCGTAACAAATCAAGGCTCACAGCCGGGAGAAAAGAAAAAGAGGGGGCTTTACATTGCCACGGCCCAGCCCCTTGATCCAGAAATGAAAAAAAGGATAACTGCCCATCGCCTTGTCAGGAGCAAAGAACTCTGGCTAACAATGGAAGAGCCTTTGAGACCGTGGGAGTGCCTTGAACCTGATGTTTCGGAGAGGTTTTCAGTTGTTCTGCTGGACTGTATCACTCTCTGGCTCACCAATATCATGTTGAAATCGGGTTCTTCAGGAGTTGGAGAGATTGAAAGGCTGGTGGGGAAGGATATCGAGCAACTGCTTTTCTCCATGGAAAAGAGTGCCCTGCCAGTGATCTTGGTCTCTAATGAAGTGGGAATGGGTATCGTCCCTGAATCACGTCTTGGAAGGGAGTTTCGGGATCTGTCCGGATTTGTTAATCAGCGGCTTGCCGCCTGGAGCAGCACTGTTGTATTTGCTGTTGCTGGTCTTCCTATGATATTCAAGGGCAGTTTGCCAGAGGATTTTTCTGTCCATTCTGTTTCTATCAGCGGGATCAGGGGCGGATAGTGGTAATCTGTCGGAACTCATAACTGTTAGGTTCTTTGGCCATTTAGAAAGCAAGGAGTTGAATGGATGTCGTCACCAGATACAGCAGCACTACAGGAACAGCTATCACGGCTGATGGAGTCGGTTTCCATACCATCAGACCAGATCGTTCCTCAGGTGCAGGAACGTCTTGACAATCTTACAAAGCCCAAGGGATCACTTGGAAGACTTGAGGAATTTGCCCTGCGTTACTGCATGATAGCCGGTGATCCAATGCCGGAGATTCCTGAGAAAAAACTGGTCCTGGTATTTGCCGGCGATCATGGGGTAACAGAGGAGGGGGTCAGCGCCTTCCCCAAGGAGGTGACCTTTCAGATGGTGAAGAATTTCCTGAGAGGAGGCGCGGGCATCAATGTGCTGGCGCGGCATGTTGGCGCAGACGTTAGGGTAGTGGATATGGGAGTAGCCCATGACCTCTCCGGCCTGAAGGATCTTATAGATCTGAAGGTGGCTCCAGGCACCTCCAATATGGCTGCCGGTCCGGCCATGACAAGATATCAGGCACTTCAGGCTATACTCAATGGAGTACGGGCTGCAGAGATGACACTGTCCGCCGGATACAGCATTGCTGCCACCGGTGAGATGGGTATCGGCAATACCACACCGGCAAGCGCCGTTACTGCTGCAATCTGCGACATGCCTCCTGAGCAGGTCACTGGTAGGGGCACAGGTATAGACAGCACTGCTTATGAGCACAAGATCAGAGTGATCTCCCGGGCCCTTGAGACAAATGCCCCCGACCCTTCTGACCCGGTTGATGTGTTGTCAAAGGTTGGAGGTTATGAGATAGGCGGAATAGCCGGAATGATTTTATACTGTGCATCAGTACGGATCCCGGTGGTGGTGGATGGCTTTATATCTACCGCTGGTGCATTGATTGCTGCCGGTCTCTGTGATGCGGTACGACATTATCTCTTTGCCGGGCATAAATCAGTAGAGCAGGGGCATGCAGTACAGATGGAACACCTTGGGCTTCGGCCTGTTCTGGATCTGGATCTCAGGCTGGGTGAGGGAACCGGTGCAGCCCTTACCATGGGACTGATAGAAGCAGGCATGAAGATATACAGGGAGATGGCTACTTTTCAGGACGCATCCGTTGCACCTGGGAATGAGGCAGTCTGACAGATGGAAAGGGAAAGACCTCCATCGGAAGGTTCTGTGGAGGGCAGGCATCAGAACAGGGCAGGGCGCAGAAAGAGTTCTTTAATCACAAGGCTATGGATTACAGCTACCCCCCTGCTGTTGGCAGCCCTTCTATATGAAACTGGAGGCGATCTCCTGTTCCTTTACAAAAAGGTCCTTTGGCCCCTTGGCAGGCTGCTTGTTGTCATGGCTGGATCACTTGCACTTTCCGCCCTGGTGGAGGTCAAGGGGTGGAACAGGGTAGTGGCTGCTGTTGCCCGTCCTTTCATGCGTTTTGGCCGGCTCAGCGATTACAGCAGCAGTGCCTTTACTATCTCTTTCCTGTCAGGTATAGCAGGTAGCACAATGCTCTGGTCTGCCTACAAGGATGGCAGGATCTCTTTGAAGGAGATGTATCTGGCTGCTCTTTTGAATGTAGGTCTCCCATCCTATTTTCTTCATCTTCCTGTGACCATGGCCATTATCATACCCCTTGTAGGGACTGCGGGTGCCATATATATGGCCATAACCTTCCTGTCTGCCCTGCTGAGATCTGTGGTCGTTCTGCTTTTGGGCAGGGTGCTTCTAAATCCTGGGGGTTTACCTCATTTTAATATGGACAGCAGGGAATCCGGTGATAGTGAACGGGATAGGCAAAAACAATCAAGGAAGAAAGATTTTTCCACTCTTTTCAGATATTATATAACCAAAAGATTCTCCCAAATCGTCATTTATACCGTACCTATATATATCCTGGTTGTGCTCATGCAGCTATGGGGCCTTTTCGACTGGTTAAAGGATTTGAGTGCCACGTTTGTCACAACCAATCTCATTCCTGTTGAAGGGGTTTCTGTAGTGGTATTCAGTATCGTGGCTGAATTCGCTGCAGGGGCTGCTGCAGCAGGGGCCATGGTTCAGAACGGGATACTCACTACCAAAGAGACGGTGATAGCCCTTGTGCTGGGAAATCTGATCGCTACGCCTGTCCGGGCCATCAGACATCAGCTCCCAAGATATATAGGGATCTTCAAGCCCGCAGTCGGAATAAAACTGCTTCTAATGGGCCAGATGCTCAGAGTAATATCAGTGCTTCTGGTCTCCTGGCTCTATCTGATCATTTTTTGAGCTGTTTGGTTTCTGTGTCAAAGGAGGAAAATCTTGTTAAGTAGATATGGTTTTGAGCAGAAGAATTTCACGTTGTTCTGTTGGTTTTTTTTATTGCTTTTCTTGTTTTTGACCTCCTGCAGTTTCAACGGAAAATCACCAGGGAATATAGTGGATACCATTCCGAAACAGCATCTATCCAAGGACAACTTGATGAATATGGATGGAAATAACGCCAAGTCCAGGATGGATCTGAGGGTGGTGTTAGATCTGTCTCAAGGCGAGATCAGGGGCATGGGCAGCTTTGTGGTTGGTGCTGTTGGAACCGTAATCAGGATACCCTCTGTTACTTCCGTTACGAAAATATCTCTCGGCGGTGGGGGAGAGATGGAGCCTGTCATGTCAGAGAATGGCAGGGTCATCAGTTTGCCCAAGGAGTATGCAGGAAGGAGGGTCGAGATAGGATTTGTCACCAGGGTTGATTCCCTGATGGGTGCTGAAGCAGCAGGCAGGCGATCAGAGGTGCTTGCTAGCGCTCCCATGTCAAACAGGGATTTTCTTACCTGTCTCGCTCCATGGACTCCATATTTCCCTGCAGGGGGAATATATCAGTTGAATGTTGTAGCACCACCCGGGTTGATTCCTGTCTCTGAAGCAGATCAGATCCAGTATGAAGAACTGGAAAACGGTTCCTCTCTTCATCGGTTTCACTATCCATATCCAAGGGAGTTTCCCTCTCTGGTGGCAGGCCGTTTTTTTCTCTTTTCACACGAGACAGAAGGCGGGATCCTGCTGCAATGTTTTTTCCTCAAAGATGATCCCGGGTTGGCCCAACTCTACCTGTCAGAGATGGAACGGTTCATCAATATGTATGAGGGGCTGATAGGTCCTTTCCCCTATCACCGTTTTGCCGTGGTCGCCAACAGATTTCAGACCGGTTTTGCCTTTCCAACATATACTCTCATAGGAGATCGGCTCCTTCCAATGCCCTTTATCAGGAAGATATCCCTTGGACATGAGATACTCCATTCCTGGTTTGGTAATGCTGTTGGCGTAAAGGATTCCGGGGGTAACTGGTGTGAAGGTCTTGTGACCTATCTCGCTGATCACTATTTCAGCGAGCTGCAAGGAGAGGAGATTCAGTGGCGTCACGATACGCTTGCGGAATATATGGCATGGGTGGATCAGGATCGGGATATGCCTCTCTCTCATTTTCAGGCAAGGGGTGATGACCGGAGCAAAAAGGCTATCGGTTATGGAAAGGCCGCAATGGTCTTTCACATGCTCAGGAGGGAGGTAGGAGATGAACTCTTTTTCAAGGCCCTTGGCGACCTTTATCAGGATTTCAGGTTCAGAAAGGCAGGCTGGTCCGATATAGAAGGGATTTTTTCCAGAGAGAGTGGCCAGGATATGGGATGGTTCTTCCGGCAGTGGGTGGACCGGCCAGGTCTGCCTGAGATTGTTTTCAGACCCGGAGTGATCACCCTGGCAGGAGATGGTTATGTTGAACTGGATTTGGAACTGGAACAGAAGCTGAAGGGAGATGAACAGCCATGGAGGCTGACTCTGCCTGTTGTGTTCAAGGGCAAGGGGCAGGAGGTGAGCAGATTGCTCCATCTTTCTGGAAAGAGCAACCACCTCACCATGAAACTCCCTTTTTTGCCGCTGTTTGCAGTGGCTGATCCCGGTTATGACGTTGCCAGAAAGCTGACTCCGCCAGAGATACCCCCAATGATCGGGACGCTGCTGGGAGACCGTGAGAAATATGCAATCATCCAGCAACCAATGAAAACAGAGCTGATCCGTAAGGTGAAGGCCCAACTCGAGCAGATGGGATTCAAGTTGGCAGAGCAGGAAGCATTGAAGCATGACCAGGTCAAAAATTCTTCTATACTGGTCATTGGGAGACCAAGGGGAAGGCTGGCAATGCTCATTCCAATGCCTGACCAGGAGAGTAGGGAGAAAAGAGGAAAGAATCTGAACGAACCGGATGATTCAGAAGGGAGGCAAGCAGATGAAACAGGCACGGCAGTTCAGATCCTGGCACTGAAGAATCCCATGAATTCAGCTCACGCAGTGGCTGTTGTCATGTCAAAAAGGCCTGAACTTCTGCCTTCAGTGCTTGCAAGGCTGATCCATTATCAGAAATATGCCTCTCTCCGGTTCGATTCAGGCGGCCGTGTGGTGGATAGGACCAGGGGAGAATTTCATCCTGGGATATCCATTGACCTGTTTCAGCCCACCTATGGAGTCATGTCCACTGCATTGAAGCCGGCCTCTATGCTCTTCGGCAATCTATCTGATAACCAGGTGATATATATGGGTGAAACCCACGATGATATGGGTTTTCACAAGGCTCAGCTTCAGGCATTAGAGGAGATTTACAGATCAGGAAGGCCTGTAGCAGTAGGCCTTGAGATGTTTCAGGCACGTTTTCAGCCGGTTCTTGATGAATATCTTGCAGGAAAGATTGATGAAAAGGAGTTCCTGAAGAGGAGTGAATATTTTGAGAGGTGGCGTTTCAACTATCACTACTACCGCCCGGTGATACAGTTTTGCAAGGAGCATTCTATTCCTGTGGTAGCTCTGAACCTGCCCACAGAGGTCTCCAGAAAGATAGCCAGGTCAGGGATCCAATCTCTTACTCCTGATGAGCGGGCATGGCTTCCGGACGTAGGGACAGCCCGATTCAACGCAGCAGATCCCGCTTATGTAGAGCTGTTGAAAGAGATCTATTTCAGTCATCAGGCCAATACTCTTCAGAAATTCGAGTACTTCCTTCAGGCACAACTTGCATGGGACATCACCATGGCAGCAAATATCACCGGTTTTTTGCAACGCCATCCAGATCATACCATGGTGGTTTTGGTGGGCAGTGGGCATGTGGTCTATGGCTTTGGCATCCCATCTCATGTAAAAAGATCAGGAATAGTGAAACAGGCCACAGTGGTCAGCGGCAAAGAGGAGGAACCTGATCCTGAAAAGGCAGACCTCTTCATCTTTCCGCCAAACCTGCCTGAACCCTTTACTCCAAAACTTGGGGTGATCCTGGGTGACGGGCTCAAGGTAAGACAGGTTGTAAAGGGTGGGCCTGCAGCCTTGGCGGGGATCATTCCTGATGATACCATCGTTGCAGTGGATGGAAATGAACTGGCCACCATTGAGGATTTAAGGCTTGAACTCTTTTTCAAGAAGAGAGGAGCAAGGATCAAGATAACGGTTTTAAGGCAGGAAAAGGGCAAGGCCGCAAAAAGACTGGATCTGCTTTCCGGACCGCTGGAACCTGTGGATTTCTCTGGTGCCATGAGATTCCATGCCGGCATGGCCAGGCCAGGAAAGAATGCCGATGGGAAACCGTAAAACCTTACGATTCAGGGGAGATGAAAACAGGGAATGAAATCGGTAAAGATAGCCATAGGAGCCAATCTGTCTGTATGTATTCTCAAGTTCATAGTGGCATTCATGGGAGGAAGTGCAGCCATGTTTGCAGAGGCCATTCACTCTCTGGCAGATACCTGCAACCAGGCACTTCTGATGGTGGGGCTCACAAGAAGCAAGATAGGCCCCTCCAAGAAGTTTCCTTTCGGCAGAGGGCAGGAACGTTTTGTATGGGGGCTGATCTCTGCATGTGGAATCTTTTTCGTAGGTGCTGGTGTCACCATCTATCACGGCATACATAGTTTGAAATATCCTCATGCTCCAGAGGTAAATAGCTGGACGGTGATGGTTCTCCTCTACGCCTTTTTGGCTGAGGGTTATTCTTTACTGGTTGCATGGAGGTCCAGGAAACAGGGGGATACAGCCAATCTTGCTGTAGTTATGGAGGACGGAGTTGCAGTCATTGGCCTTGTGTTTGCAGCAATTGCCATTGCGTTGACCTACTATACAGGTAATTATTATTGGGATGCCATCGGTTCCATTGTCATCGGTATAATGTTGGGCGGCATTGCCATATTCCTGGTATGGGCAAACCTTGAATATCTGATAGAGCGGGCATCCCCACAGGAGATGCAGAGGCAGGTCAAGGATGTTTTGCTATCCTTTCCCCTTGTAGAAGAGATAAAGGATATCAGGATGATAGTCATCACCCCGGAATCCCATTATGTCAGGGCAGAAGTTGAATTCAACGGTTACCTGCTCATTAGGGAGATGGCTCCAAGCTTGAAGGAAGATTACGAAGAGATCAACGATTACGGTGAGTTTTTGCAGTTCTGTGCATCATTTGCAAACCGCGTTACCAGGACTGTAGGCCTGAAAATAGATGAGATGGAGGCACAGTTAAAAGAAGAGTGTCCCTTCATAAAGCATGTGGATATTAAACCCTCATAGGATGCTACATCTCTACGGTAATAACAGTATGGACATTGCCTCTGGGATGGAAATCTCCCACCACCTTCAGGCTCTTGGGCTTCAAGGCCTCCTTGAGCTGGGAGAAGATAATGTTTGTGGATTCCTCATGTGATATATATCTGTTCCGAAAGCTGTTCAGGTAAAGTTTTAGGGATTTGAGCTCTACGATATACTGGTCAGGTACATAGGAGATCTGGATGGTAGCAAAATCAGGATATCCGGATCTTGGGCAGAGACAGGTAAACTCCGGAAAGGATATATCGATGGTATAGTCCTGGCCAGGAGAGGGATTTGGCCACGGCTCAAGGCCTGCCTGTTCTATTGCCTCCTCACCATATCTCATCTCTTTTTTTCCCATGCTTACTTCTCCTCCTTTTTTTCGCCTATTCTGTTTGCAGCATTTAATCTTCGCCTGACACTCAATGGAGTATCTTGTGAACCGGCACTATGGTAACCTGTTTTTTCAAAAGGGGTAACTCCCTTCTGAGTACCTCCAGGGTTTCAGGATATGGATGACCTATTGCAATGGCCTGTCCATTTTTTTCTGCAATACTTATCAGGTGTTGCAGTTGCCTGTGTATGATCTTTTTATCCGGTTTCGGATCAAGAAAGATGGAACGCTGGTTGGATGGTATGCCCATGGCCTGGGCGGTTTCATAGGCAACTGTTTCGGCAGTAGTGCGGCTGTCTATGAAAAAAAATCCCTTGCTGCTGATCACTCCAAGAAAGAGTTCCATGGCCTTTGGATCAGAAGTAAACTTTGACCCCATGTGGTTGTTGACTCCGATGGCATAGGGGACCTTGTTTACCGCCTTGTCTATGGCTTTTATCATCTCATTCAGTCCCATGGATATGGTCAACACCCCAGGGCCTGGATCCAGTGCACCGTTGAACGGTTCCATGGGAAAATGGATCAATATGTCATGCCCACTTCTGTTGAACCTGATTGCCGCTGATGTTGCATGGGGTGCATAGGGCAGTATTGCAAAGGAGACGTGAGGATCCAACTCTGCAAATGCTAAATCAATCGTGGGATGAAATCCGATATCGTCGATGATTATGGCTACTCTTGGGGTTGTGGGTACAGGCGTATGCCTTTGAGGTTTCGGTCTGGTGGCCGATGGTTCTGCAGGGGCAGAGGGAAACTCTTCATAAACCGGGGCTGAAGATGAGATCTCTTCCCGAACAGGCATGGGAATAAGGTAGATGACTGCCAATACCAGGCCAAGGACCATGAGTGATGCCAGGCTTGGGAGAAGCCCCTTGAACCGTGGAGGATTGTTCTTTTTGGACCTTCTTTTTCTGGTGGCTCTTTTTTGGGAGTTACTCCGTTTCTGGCCGGTTTTGCCCATAGTCATGGAAGAACTGAATCTCTGTTGTTAAAGCATAAGGATGCTATCTGTTTCATCTCTATTCTATCAGTAGGCAATGGTTCAAATAAAGAAGCGGTCCTGCCAACCTCTCACAGAACCGCCATTCCCAAACTATAAAGAGATCTCTTAACAGGGTCAGGATCTTTCAGTGGTTATCTGCTACAGAAACCTTGCCGTGCATCAGGGTGAATATCTCCCAGGCCTTGAGGATCCTTAGGGCCTCCCTGAGCTGGTTGTCCTTTTTGAGCTGTTCTTCAGCCTTGATGTCATGCCCGTTATTCTTGGAGCCGGAACCCTTTTCCTCCTTCTTTTTACTTCCCTTATCATCGGACTGGATCTCGATATGGCCCTCCAGGTCCTTCTCCTTCAGCATAAACAGGTTCTTTTTCTTTTTGCTTTCCTCTTTGGGCATCTCAAAAGGTACCACTATGTCCGGCGTGACCCCCTTGGCCTGGATGGACCGACCGCTTGGGGTGTAATAGAGGGCAGTGGTGAGCCTGACTGCTGCTCCATCTTCCAGTGGGATTATGGTCTGTACAGATCCTTTACCAAAGGTCTGTGTACCAAGGATTATCCCCCTGTGGTGATCCTGGATAGCTCCGGATACGATTTCTGATGCACTGGCACTGCCACCATTCACGAGAACTACCAGGGGATAGTCTTGTGCCATCCCTTTTGGTGTTGCATTGAACCGCATCTTCTGATCCTCTATCCGTCCATCCGTATAGACTATGAGCCCGCTTGCAAGGAACTCGTCTGCTACCTTGACCGCCTGATCCAGCAAGCCGCCGGGATTGTTCCTGAGATCAAGGACTAGCCCCTTTATCTTTCCATCCTTTTTCATTTTCTGGATGGCCTTTTCCATCTCTTCAGTGGTGTTCCTCTGGAAATTGGATATGCGGATATAGCCATATCCAGGTTCCAGTATCATGGATCTGACGCTTCTGATGGGTATTATATCTCTGATAAGCTTGATATCCTTGACCTCATTCCAGCCGGACCTGAATATGGTAATGGTAACCTCAGTCCCCTTTGGGCCTCTCAAGAGCTTGACCGCATCCATAAGACTCATGTTCTTGGTGGGTTTGCCATCTATCTTGAGTATCTTGTCGTTTGCCTGAAGCCCGGCCCTGAATGCAGGGGTGCCTTCGATGGGTGAGACAACTGTTAGAATTCCATCGCGGATGGTGATCTCAATACCGATGCCAGTAAACTTACCCTTTGTCTCAACCTGCAATTCCTTGAAATCTTCAGGCTTCATGAAAGATGAGTGCGGATCAAGTGAGGTGAGCATCCCGTTAATGGCGCCATATATCAGCTTCTGTGGCGAGACCTCCTTGACATAGTTTCGTTCAACCAGATCCAGCACCGATGCAAAGAGTTTCAGGTTTTCATAAGTGTTGTCAGTCTTTGCAGATACATTTTCTGTCCTCATCTCATAGGCAAAAGGGCCTACTACTACAGCAATAAAGAAGATGATACACAGATTTTTCAATACCTTGCCTGCTAATCCCTTTTTCATGAACTTACCTCTTTATGATTTCCATACCCCTTAGATCAAACCATCTCAGGGGATTTTGCTGTCTGTTTCCTCGTCTGATCTCAAGATATACACCTTCCGGGACCCAAGGACCACCTCCAGATATACCAATAACCTCACCCTCTGCAACCTCTTGTCCAACATCCTTGAAGAATTTATCTCCCTGGGCAATAAGGCTGAAATATCGGTTGCCGTGATCAATAATAATCACCTTACCATAACCGGGCAGCTCATTGCTGTATAGTACCTTGCCATCGAAGATGGCTCTTATCTCGGACCCCCATGGAGCCTCTATTCCGATCCCTGGGGCATGACGTTTTCTAACAAAGATCACTACAGGGCCTGCTACAGGCAGATTGAGCTTGCCTCTCTGGGCTGCAAAACTGAACTGTTTGTCAGAACTGTCTTCAGGCTCATAACCAAAGCCCTCGGTAGAGGCAACCCTGGCGGAAAGATCATCTATAATACCCTTCAGTTTCCTCTTGGACCGGTTTAGCTGGCGGATCATGGCCAGATATTTCTTTCTCTGGCCCCTGAGTTCTTCAAGATAGGCCAGTTTTTGTTTCCGTCTCTCTTCCAGGGCGATAGCCTCTTTTTCCAGCTGTTCGGTCAGCCTCTTGAACTCCTTTTCCTGGGCAACCAACTCCTGCTGCTTTCTGCCCAGCTCCTGCAGTTCTTGAATATACCTCTTTCTCAGCTCCTGATCATACCTCAATATCTCCTTGAGATATTCCCGTCTTGTGAGAAAATCCGAGAGGGTATCCGAGGCCATGAGGATGTTCAGTGTACCTATGGTGCCGTGTCGCTGCAGGATTCTGAGCCGCGACTCGATCAACCATTTGAGATCCTTCAGCCGCTTCTCTCCATCTTTGACCTGTTTTTCCAGCCTTTCCAGTTTGAGTTCCGCCTCTGTCCACTGTTTCTTGACCCTGTCAAGCCGTTCCCACTGGGCAGAGATCTGTTTGTCCAGTTCTGCAAGCTCCGCAAGTACATCTGTTTCCGCCTTTTTAACCTGCCGGACCTTCCTCTGCTTTTTCCGGATGGTCTTTTCTATGGATTGCAGACGAGCCTTCTTGGATTCAAGCTCCTGCTGTACAGATGCAGGTTGCTCAATGAGTGCCTGACAATGAGCAGATCTGGGAGAGCCGAATAGAACGGGGAAAAACAGGAAAAGCATGATGGCACCGTGCCATACAGTTTCCCGGCTGTTTATGCGGAGTGACAGGAGGATCATGACTTCAGGAATCTTCTCAATGCGATATAGGTCCCAAGAACACAGAACAGGGTACTTACCGCCAGCACGCCTCCAACATATTCCATGGGAAGAAAGTGGAGATCCATGTCTTTGAGCAGCGGCGTGGCTGAGACACTCTCAGCAAGATACCTGTATAGTAGCCAGCTCACCAGGATGGCAAAAGAGGCCCCGATGAACCCCTGAAAAAATGCCTCTATCAAAAACGGCCCCTGTATGAATCCGTTGGTGGCTCCTACCAGTCGCATAATTTCGATCTCTTCCTGCCTTGCATAAACAGTGAGCTTGATGGTGTTGGATACCACGAATGTGGCAGTTAGAAGCAACAAAACCCCTGCGATGATCACAATGTTTCTGGTGACCTGTGATATTGCCTCCAGCCGGTCAACCCACTCCTGGCCATACTGCACCTTTGCAACCTCTGGCCATTGGGACATGATCTCAGCAATCTTTTTGACCTTGTCTATGTTGAAAACAGCCCTGTTAATCTCTACCTGGAAGGAGGGAGGAAGAAAGAGGGGGTCAACCCCCTCCAGGATCTCTTTTTCATCCTTCAAAAATGCCTGCAGCTCTCTGTAGGCATCCTCTGATGAGATGAATTCTACGGATTCTACACCGTCCAGGGCGTTGATTCTCTTGTAAAGAGAAGGTATTTTTTCTTGAGATACGTCCTTTTTGAGATAGACAACCACTGCCAGCTCCCTGCCAAACTTCTCTACAAACTGCTGCAGGTTAAAAGAGAAGAGTCCAAAGATAACAAAGAGCAGACAGGAGAATGCAACAACTCCTGTGGTCATCAAATGAGTAAACAGGTTCTGTTTAAGGTCCCGCAGGGCACGTTTGAAAAAGGTTCCTGGTATCATCCCTTCTGATCCCTTTCCAGGATCCCCTCTCTAAGGGTGAGGACCCTTCTGTGTGTATTGGTGAAGAGTGTCTCGTCATGGGTTGCAAAGATTATGGTGGTACCCCTGGCATTGAGTTCGTTCATCAACTCCACCACCTCCGTGGTCCTTGCACGGTCCAGATTGCCTGTAGGTTCATCTGCCAGGATGATGGGTGGACGATTCACAACCGCCCTGGCAATGGCTACCCTCTGCTGCTCACCTCCTGATAGCTGTACTGCCAGCCGATTGATCTTCTCCAGGAGTCCAACACTCTCGATAATTGCTGTTACCCTCTTTTCCACCTGTTTTCTGGTAAGGCCAAGGACCTCCAGTGAGAGTGCTACATTATCGAAGACAGTGTAGTTAGGCAACAGCTTGAAGTCCTGGAAGATTACCCCGACCTTCCTGCGAAGATAGGGGATCTGGGAGCCGGAGAGGGTAGATAGATCCATATCATCGACTACTATGGAGCCCCCTGTAGGCCGCTCTGCGCAGAAAAGGAGTTTTAGCAGGGTACTTTTCCCGGAACCACTGGGTCCGGTGAGGAATACAAACTCTCCCTTGGAGATCTCCAAGTCCACCCCTTTCAGGGCAGGGCTGTATCCCCCATAGACCTTTTCTACGCCTTGCATCTGAATAATTGGCTGTTCAATGGATATCATGACATTATCTCTTTTCGCTTAATTTTACAGATTCCTTGAACCGATAAGGAAAGCGACAGTGATTTTTAGCTGTT
>JALSKY010000165.1 GCA_026988585.1 Deltaproteobacteria bacterium | reverse complement strand
CAGTTCCAGCAGTGCCAGAAAGGTTACTATCACATAATCCCTTTCGTTGGTCCCATTCAACAGATCCCAAAAACTGAGTCTATCCTGTGCCAAGAGTGCTTGCCTGATCTCTTCAGCACGTTCCGCCACTGTAGTTCTGGCCCTGGCTATCTCTATCGCCCTGGATATGTTCTGGTTTCCGACAATCCTTTCAAAGGCCTTGATCAGCTCCATGAGATCAGCCTCTATCTCTGTCTCATGTTCACCCTCCATTTCTTTATCCGGGTTTAAACATGAAGGCCCTGTACGGACAAAGATGTCCCTTCCCAGTATGGGACGATGGGAAAGCTGGTCTGCAAGCTCCTTGAGCCGTTTCAACTCCTGGAGAGGTCTTACGATCTCTATCCTCGGATCCTCTTCCCCTGTTACAGGTTCCGGCCTGGGCAGCAGCATCCTGGACTTAATCTGCATCAGGGTTGCCGCCATGACCAGATATTCTGCAGCTACAGATACATCAAGCTGGCGCAGCAACTCCAGATAAGCAAGATACTGATTAGTGACCAGGGCTATAGGGATATCCTTGATATCTATGCTGTTCTTGTTAATCAGGTGGAGCAGCAGATCAAGCGGCCCCTGAAAGCCCTCTATCCTTATTTCGCAGCGGGGCTCCAAAGTGCCTGCCTGACCTGATCCATTGTACTGCGGGCCTGCTCTCTTGCCCTCTCTGCGCCGGCATGGAGTATCTCCTTGACCTTGCCCGGTTCGGAAGCAAGGGTATTTCTCATCTCCCAGACAGGTTCCATGGCCTGGATGATCGCCTTGGCAAGTCTCTTCTTGCAGGCAACACATCCCAGGCTGGCTGCCTTGCACTCCTGGACGATATCCTGAATCTCCTCTTCAGGCAGATAGAGTTTGTGAAGATTGAAGGCAACACATCTCTTCTCAGGGTCTCCGGGATCCGATTTTTTGGGTCTTTCCACATCGGTCACCATAGTCATTATCTTATTCTGAACCTCTTCCGCTGAGTCAGAAAGAAAGATGGAGTTCCCGTAGCTCTTGCTCATTTTCCTGCCATCAAGGCCTGGCAGCTTGGGAACCTCTGCGAGAAGGGGTTCCGGTATGGGAAATATCTCCTGATAAAGGTAGTTGAATCGTCTGGTGATCTCTCTGGTCAGCTCTACATGAGGCAGCTGATCTACGCCTACTGGGACCTTGTTGGCCTTGTATATGATGATATCTGCAGCCTGAAGCACCGGATATCCAAGAAAACCGTAGGTTGAGAGGTCTTTACTTTTGAGCTGCTGTTTTTGCTCCTTATATGTGGGATTCCTTTCCAGCCATGAGAGAGGGGTGATCATTGAGAGCAGGAGATGAAGCTCTGCATGTTCCTTGATGTCAGACTGGATGAATATGGTGGCCTTTTCAGGATCAACGCCAACTGCCAGCCAGTCCAGCACCATCTCTTCTATATTTTCAGGGATCTCCCATGCCTTTTCATAATTTGTGGTCAATGCATGCCAATCTGCCACAAAGAAGAAACATTCGTATTCCTCCTGGAGTCTCTTCCAGTTGCTCAGAACACCATGAAGATGTCCAAGATGCAGTTTGCCGGAAGGACGCATGCCACTCAATACCCGTTTTTTATCAGCCATTTCTACCTCAGTATTCCTTTGGAACAGATGGCAGGACTATCTCTCTTTCCTCAACTGTCCCAAGATCTATGTGAAACAACTACAGTCATGTTTCATTATCAGCAGCCATGAAAAAGATGGCGGAAAGCCCCGATTCAGGCGGCCTTGGGCTGGCATCGTACCGTTAAACTAAAGGATCGGTCCGATGAGCCATCGATTGGCAAGGTGGATGAGCGGAACTATAATTTTTCCGGTTATCCCTGTAAAGACGAGGACCAGCAGAATTATAAACCCGTAACGCTCTATGGATGCATATTTTATGGCTAAGTCCCTCGGCAGGAGGCCCATGAGCACCTTGCTTCCGTCCAGGGGAGGGATAGGCAGCAGGTTGAAGACTGCCAGTCCAATGTTGATCTGGATGCTGAGATAAGCCATGAGTAGTATTGGCTTGATGAAGTATTGTCCTGCCTCCATCTGGCTTATGGGGCCAAGAAGATTCTTCAGAATGAATGCGCTCAGGACTGCGAGAAAGATGTTTGCCAAGGGGCCTGCAAGGGATACCCATACCATCCCCTGACGCGGGTTCTTGAAATATCCCGGGTTTACCGGCACCGGTTTAGCCCAGCCAATGGTTTGGGTCAGGAAAAAGACCAGTGTGCCAGCCAGGTCCAGATGGCTTATGGGGTTAAGGGTGAGCCTGCCATGGTTTTTTGCAGTTGGATCCCCGAGTTTCCATGCCACCCAGCCATGAGCCAGCTCATGCATGGTAACTGCCAAGAGGATTGGCGGAATAAGCAGCAGAAGCCGCTGTATCGTATCGTTTAGGTCCATCATCTTTTCTCTTTATCTCCTGTTTTCCTCTTTTGATTTTCTCCTGCGGATAGGAGGGGGGAGAACTCCTTTTCTATTATCCTGAGTTCATCTTCCCTGGACCTGGCTTCTCCATTCAGCCTGGCCTGGTTCAAACGGTCCAGAATTGTCCGGAACAGGGGGCCAGGTTCAAACCCCATCTCCTTGAGTTCGTGTCCTGTAATCTCAGGTCTGATCTTCAACAGCTTTGTAATATAACTTGAAATAATCTGTTTGGGTATGTCACTGTCCTGTTCCCATGCCATGGTAAGGAGCTGGACCTCCAGGGTGTAATGGGAAAGCAGGGCGTATATATCGCTGTTTTTCAGTTGCTGCCTGCCATCTTCCGTGACGGCAGATGTGAGTTTTTTCCATAAACGGGCTGCTTCAACCGGCCCATATATCAAAAAACTCCTCTTTTCCCCCTGGAAACCCAGCCGTTCTGTAATCTCTTTGCGCTGTTCCGTAGTCAGCTTGGAAAACAGGGCTGAAAGCCCTACAAGCCATCCCTCAGGCTGCTCCGGCCTGTAGAGCAGATCATACCATACCAGGACCTCCTTTACCCTCTTGATGCGTTCTATCACCTTTCTGTCCGCCTGAAGAGAGGGGCTTATCGCCCTGAGGATGCCGAGCTCGTTGAGACGTTCTATGATGGCAGCAGCTTCAGGCTCCTTCATTATATGTTTCAGCTCTGTAGCCACCCTTTTGCCTGAGAGCCTCTGTATCACTCCGAGCTTCAGACTGTTTTTGATGAGTCTCAGGGTATGTTTCCCTATACGAAAACCAAACCGTTTTTCAAATCTTACTGCTCTGAAGATCCGGGTAGGATCATCTATGAAGCTGAGACTGTGGAGCACCCGAACTATGCCATCTTTCAGGTCTCTTTGGCCGCCGAAGAAATCTATCAGCATGCCGAAATTGTCCGGATTCAGCTGAATAGCAAGGGTGTTGATGGTGAAATCCCGCCTGAACAGGTCCAGTTTTATGGAGGATTCGGCTACCGTGGGCATTGCTGCCGGATATTCGTAGTACTCGAATCGGGCAGTTGCAATGTCCAGTTTGAAACCAGGCAGTCCTGAGTCCTTTCCAATGATCAGAACAGCGGTCTTGAATCTCTTGTGTTCCTTGATTCGGCCGCCTATCTTTTTTGCAAAGATCCTGGCAAATGTAATACCATCCCCCTCCACTACCAGGTCTATATCTAAGTTTTCCTGTCTGAGCAGGAGATCTCTCACAAATCCTCCCACCACATAGACATGATAACCCAGCTCTTCAGCCGTTTCCCCAGCTATTCGCAACAGCCCCACGATCTCCTGCGGGAGTCTCTCCTGAAGAAGCTTGGCCACATTCTTTTTCTGCACCTTGGATGGAAGAAGTTTCTCCGGCCGGGTGGCAAGATCACTGCTCAGGACATCCAGGAGATCGGTCCTGGTGATTATTCCAATTAGTTTCCCATCGGTTACAACAGGCAGAAATCTCTGATTCCCCTGGGTGATGAGCTCCCGTACCCTGTCCAGGGAATCCTCTGGTTCCACTGGAGTAACATCGGTATTCATGAATTCAGATATCGGCTGCAGGGCAATACCGTGATAGACCGCCTTTTCAACAATATTCCTGGTAACATAACCGGTTATACCGCCTGACTCATCGGTCACAGGCACTACTGAGATGCCATACCTGGCAATGAGATCGTGGACTTCGTATGTAGGGGTGTCTGGCTGAACTGCAATCACTGGATAGGACATAATATCCTTTACCTTTGGCCCTGTGCCAAACATGGAGTGAAGGGTGTCTATAAGCCTGTTTTCCGCCTCCTGAAGCGTGACTCCCTTGAGTACTGCAGATGCAGCCACTCTGTGTCCACCACCGCCAAGCCTGCTCAGGATCTCTCCCACGTTTATCCGTTCGCTGCGGCTCCTGCCCACTACTACAATCTGATCCTCCATGTCGCCCAGAATGAAGATGGCAGGCTTGGCTGCCATCTCCATGAGTTCATGGGCCAGGACCGAGAAATCATCTATGTATTCCACGGTAGATGTCTTGGCTATGGTTATCTCTTCACCTCTGAAGGTGTATGTAATGGCGGAGTCTAGGAGATCGTTCAGGAGACTGATATGTTCAGGTGTGAATCTGCTGCCCATTGCCTGGGATATGGCGCGCAGGTCAGCTCCGAGGCCGAGAAGCCATGCAGCGGCCTGAAGATCCTCTGGCGTGGTAGAGACGAAGGTGAAGGAGCCTGTATCCTCATAAATTCCCAGGGCCAAAAGAGTAGCCTGTTCAGGGGTGGGGGTTATTCCCCTTTTCTTGAGGATTTGACACATTATTGTGGTGTTGGCACCTGCGATCTTTATGTTTTTTTTATGGGCAGGGATGGTGGCCTGGTTGGGATCGTGATGATCGAAGAGATGAATCCTGATCCCGGGTAGTTCTATCAGGTTTGCCAAAAGACCGAGCCTGCCATGCTGGTTGGCATCCACGATCACTATCTCCTGCACTGCAGCCGTATCGATCTCCCTGGGGGAAAGGATCTCGAGAAGTGAAGGATTCTCTTTGAGGAACCGTCTGGCAACACGTTCCATCCCGCCTGGCAATACCACAGGGAATTCAGGAAAGAGCAACTTTGCTGCAAGACAGGATGCTATGGCATCAAAGTCTGCATTCAGATGAGTGGTTATTATGCCATGGGCACTCTTTTTTTCTGCGGTTCCGTTCATCTGATCTGCACGATCCAATGGTTTTTGTCGACTGTTTCAGTATGGCCGGAAATCCAAGGTGTTTTCATCATATTTCAGGGCTATAATCTCTCTTCTCTTCCTTTTTGTTATTGCATAGGTTTGCAGGATGGAATGGAGTTTACCATCCTGTGATCTCCCTCAATCCATTGCCTTGTTGAGAAGCAGAAGAGAAGTCGTCCGGATTGGATCTGATCAGTTTATTACAGGAAAGACAGGAATCAAGTGGTGGTCATGGCTTGTATAGAAAAGGGGAGCCCATATAATGCCTCCCCTTGGTTGATCCAATGAAAATAAGGTTGATCGCCGTTGAGACAGACAGCTTTTCAGGCGATCTTTTTTACCTTGTAAGGGTTGATGGTAAGTACTGGGCAGGGGGCATTACCAACAACACCCTCTGCAACACTTCCAAACATCACCTTTTCCAGCCCCTTTCTACCATGTGTACCCAATGTTACCAGGTCGATATCATTCTTTTCTATATATTCAATGATCTCGTCAACAACATCGCCAACTACCACGAAGGTGTTGACCTTGCCGATATCATTGAACTGTTCTTCCACAAATCTTGCCATTGATTTTTCGGCACCATCCATGAGATCCTTTTCAAAGGCAGCATACCATGCAGCACCCATCTCAAAACCTGCAAAATCTTCAGCACTTCTTATGACATGGATTACATGGAGCTCAGCGTCAAAATTTTTGACGAATTCTTTTACAAAAGGAACTATCTTCTCGGAACTTTCAGTGAAATCTACAGGGTACAATATCTTTTTTACCAGGGCCATACTCTCTCCTCCTTTCCTTTTTTCAATCTTTCTGCTATCGGCTGATTTTTACTACCTGTTTTTACGCAATAGTTTCTTACTGCTTTATTTATTTAAATTATCAGTCTGAATAGTTTCAGTGTCAAGGAGAAGAGAAGAAATCTTGTAAATTATGGCTTTTCCAGTTGTATGAAAAGGGGAATGGAGTTGGTTTTGGCATCAATTACTGAGGTCCTGCCTATCTGCCACCCCTTAACTGACCAGGATGGAGCAATCTTTTTCTCAATTTCCGAGACTATCTCCTGGATATTTATGACAGGGTGCCGCTCAAATACCTGGGGCAATCCATAGGTAAGGTTGCATGCCATACATTTGCCAGGTCGTTCTGTGAGCCTGAATTCCAGTATAATTGTATTGCTGTCAGGATCGAACCCGTTAGGAAGGAGTGCAATGTCAAATGCCCCGGCTTCAGCTCCACCATAAAGGGCCTCGAAAAAATCATCAGCTTTTGATGCCGGGAATAGTTGGGCAAGGAACTCTTCCGTTATAACAGGCTGTTTCATATTGTTGACCTCCACTGTGATATTTTATGGCTGAATCCCCTGATGATCCAGCTTCTGTTGGTCCAGGCTTTATGAGATGAAATCCGCAATTTTTATGCAGTAGATAGATTGATAATGATTTGAGCGGCAATTTTACCAGACCTGCCAGACGCTACAAGATGAAATACTTGTTTTTATGCAAGTAGCTTGAAATTATCTCGGCCTCCCTGTATAATCCCAAACCTGTTTTAAGATAGCAGTGTTGATGAAGCGCCCGTAGCTCAGCTGGATAGAGCGCCGGACTACGAATCCGTAGGTCAGAGGTTCGAATCCTCTCGGGCGCGCCAGTGTTTTCAGGGGATTATGGATTTCATCCATAATCCCTTTTCTTTTTTCCTTACCGATTTCAGCTCAAGGCTGAAAACGGTAAACATGTCAGAATTATGCCATCATGTCCAGATGGCAACTGATTTCCCGTAATAAAGAATAGGGGGTGGACAAATGTGGTATCTACGTTGAAGGTGTATTGGTAGAGGAGATGAAGGGGGGATGAAAAAAGTAAACCCTCTACGGTATTGTACTTGAACTATACTTAATCTGACATCGCCTCACAGTGAGCGTGATCTGTCGGTATGGCCTGATCTATTATTTTTTCTTTTGCCAAAGGTAATGCATCAACAAAGGGTTATATTGGGGTTTTCCAAAACACTATCTTTCCAAATGGGTGAAATGAAGCGGTGTTTGATTAAGTCGTGACTGTAACATTCCTGTTGCGCCACTCACTTCTATAGCAGCAGGCATGGATCCTGCTACTTTCTCCTGACCCTTTCGATCTATCTCAATGTGCAGAACTGAAAGTGCATGGCGTCCGGTCGGTTCCATCTGCCACCCCAGATAAACCCTGCCTCCTCGAAGCAGGCTGCTATCTCAGGGGCCATGGCAAAATCTCTTTGGCCGAACCGGTTCCACTGGGCGTCTATGTCTATGGCGATTCCCCAGGAATGGGTTGACCACTGGCTGGCTCCCCGCATATAGCGGACATTAAAGCACCCATCCCAGGTCTTTATTTTTCGGGCAACTCCGCGATCTACCATCATCTTGAATGCTTTCTGAAAATGTGGAACAACCAGCTTGTGACAAATAAAGCCGAACCAGTCCCTGTGATCGAACGCCTTGTCCTGAGGGGTCAGCCAGCCAATATAGATATGTTCCAAGGCATCGGCCATTGATGAGAGATCGCAACGGACCAGGCTCTGTTCCTGCCATCCAGGTAGAAGGAAATCGCCAAAGATATCAGTAAGCTGTGAGTAAATAGGCGGGTGTTGGAGAGAGGAAAGAAGTTCAGGCATGGAATAGCTGAACAGGCTGCCCCAGGTCTCTCCTCCAACGATTCCATCAACAGAGAGGCCGTGATCCTCCTGGTAGGCCAGCACTGCCATTTCGGTTTTGGGGCCAAATATCCCGTCTGCAGGGCCTGGATCATAGCCAAGGTGGGCCAGCCGCTCCTGAAGCCTTTTGACATTGTTGTTTTGCATACCCTTCTTGAGAAAAACCATAATGCCCCTCCTCAACCAGGACCTGGTCGGTTAGCACCGGCATCCGTTTACCGCTTTATTAAATTGTGCAGCCACTCCTCTTGAAAGTCAATGGAGAAGAGGGTGTGTTTGCTGTTTATTTCTGGAAGGATATCTCAGGCATCTCCCGCTGGGTAGCCAATTCAAGGGTTATGTAGTCCATTTTCCGAAATCCGAATTTTCGGGCCATCAGGTTTGCAGGAAATGACTCCACAAGGGTGTTGAACCGGGACACATAAGCGTTGTAGCGGTTTCTTGCCTGCTGAATATCCTTCTCGATCTGCATCAGGCTCTCTTGCAGTGCAAGGAAATTGCTGCTGGCCTTGAGGTCCGGATAGGCCTCTGCCAGTGCAAGCAGCCCTCCTAAGCCTCGAGAAATCTCCTGTTCCTGGTGGAGACGTTTCGGATCAGAGATGGTGCTGAGAGATTCGGTCCTGGCCTGAAAAATCCTGTCTTCATGGTCTGAATATCCTTTGATAACCTTTATCAGACCAGGGATCAGGTTCGCTCTTCGCTTCAGGGCAACATCTATATTGTTCAGCGACTCCTCGATTCTGTTCCGGTATTTTATGAATTTGTTATATGTGCCAATGGTCCATCCCACCAGGACGATCAGGAAAAATCCTGCCATTATTATCGCTCCAGGATTCATTACATTATCTCCTTTCAAGGCTTTTCCTGAAGTTACATTTGAGGGTTATCATCTCATGATAAGGGTAGTTTGATGATCCTGCAGAGCCTTGCCTCCTGTTCTGTCAGGGCAAAGATGGTCTGAAGGGCAGGATATGGCGCAATATGTCCCCTGTCTATATGGATGGTAAGGACTATTGTGCTGAAGTCTGTTGACAGTTCCTTGCCAATCCGATCCATCCATGATTTTATCTCAGGTGACAGTCTGTCATCATTTTTCATCTGCCGGATTTCCACAACCTTTTTCAGGTCCAGTCGGCGTTTTTTTCCTTTTTTGTTGGTCCGTTCCCACCAGAACTCCTCTGATTCAGAGAATTGTTTCACGGTCTCCATAGTCTCTTTAACTCCGATACCCCTAAGGGCGCAGATAAAGGTTACTGTGTTGGCAGTAGTGATCTTCAGCTTAGATGCAGATTGGAGACATGCCGTGATCTTTATCCCCTGGGGCAGCTCCCTGTTAAGCCTGTCCATGACCTGATTTGCAGGTTCTGGAGACTCAAGCTGTAGAACCATCTCCTCCTGCAGGCTCTCTATGCCAAGGGATAGTGGCTGCCCGAACGCAGTCTTTGGCATGGGATGAAACCCCTTGCTGAAGGCCATGGGAAGTTCCGCCCGTCTCAATGCCTTGTGGATTGTCCTGGTCAGGTCGAGGTGTCCCAAAAAGCGGGCCGGCCCGGTCTTTTCGTAAAGCAACCGGTACCATGCCGGACAAGAAGGTGCGGACCTCCTGGATTGATCCTTTCTCAGGCAGGTTTTGGGACCATCTGAAGCCGAGGAGATCAGGGGCTTCTCCTCCTGGATATCCTGGTCCGTTTTCAACAACTTTTCAGGAAACAGCACAGGTTTTATCTCTTTCAGATCACAGGCTCCACATTTCTGGCAGGAACCGAACCGGCAGTCCGGCGTGGTTTTCCCCTCCCTGGCCCTTTTCAGCTCACGCCTGAGATACGCCTTGCTGATTCCGAGATCGATATGATCCCAGGGCAGGGGTTTGTCTATCTGGCGGGGGGCGAGTAATGATAGGGGGTCCATGTCTAAGTCTCTCGCAGCCTGCAGATAGAGTTCAGCTCTCATCTGGTCTGACCATGCATCAAGCCGCGCGCCCTGTTCCCATGCCCTGCACAAAACCTGAAACAGGCGTCTGTCTCCACGGGAGAAGATCCCCTCCAGGAGACTCTGCTGCGGATCGTGCCATTTAACAGTGAATTTTTTGCTGCTCAATCCCCTCTTGAGCATAGCGATTTTGTGCCTGGATTCCTCTTCAGATATCTGTGGCTCCCACTGAAATGGGGTGTGGGGCTTGGGCACGAATGTGCCAATGCTGGCTGTTATGGAGACAGACCGTGCTGCACCTGCTGCCCTGGCCTCTGAGAGACAGGTGTGACAGAGGTCTATGATGCCCTGGATGTCCTGATCTGTCTCTGTAGGGAGACCGATCATGAAATAAAACTTGATGCTGCGCCAGCCCTGCTGAACTGCCTGGACAACTGTAGCAATCAGATCATCCTGATCTATCCCCTTGTTCAACAGGTCTCTGAGCCGCTGGGTTCCAGCCTCAGGGGCCAGGGTGAAACCGGTCTTTCTGACCCTCCTGATCTGCTCCATAATAGCCGGAGTCAGGGTCCCTACCCTCAGGGATGGAAGGGAGATGGAGATATTTCTTTCGAGATAACGGTCCATCAGTGTGCATATCAGGGGTTCCAGGGCACTGTAGTCCCCGGTGCTAAGGGATAGCAGGGAGAGTTCCTCCCAGCCACTGTTTTTCAGCCCCTCCTCTGCAGCTTCCAGGACCTGAGAGAGCGGCCGCTCCCTGACCGGCCGGTAGGTGGATGACGCCTGGCAGAAGCGGCACCCCCTGGTGCATCCCCTCGCTATCTCTATGCCAAGTCTGTCATGTACTACCTGAATGGTGGGGACAAGCGGCCTGGTTAGCATGGGAATGGCTGACAGGTCAGGCAGGATGCGCCTCCTGATTTTTTCAGGCCCGTCATATAGGCGTTTCATCCCGCAGAAATCACCTTTGGCATCGTAAAGGGGCTGAAAGCTGCCGGGACAGTAGATGCCAGGGATATCTTCCAGCCTCTCGGCAAATTCAGGCCAGGCTATCCCTCTTTCTGCCTGCTTCTCCCTGCGGACTGCCTGGGCTACCTGTATTATGGCCTCTTCCCCGTCTCCAATGACAATGGCATCGAACAGCTGAGCAATAGGCTCCGGATTGACTGCTGCAGAGCCTCCCCCAAGGATAAGGGGGAAGGTCCCGCCCGTTTTCTGCCGTTCGGCAGAGGAGAATGGAATCCCTGCCAGATCAAGGATGGTAAGGATGTTGGAATAGCATAGCTCATAGGGAAGTGTGATGGCCAGAATATCAAATTCCCAGAGATTTCGGCGCTGTTCAAGGGATGTAATCCCCTTCCCCTCTCTTTTCAAGATCTGTTCCATGTCCCTGTCCGGGCAGTAGCACCTGTCTGCCAATGCCCATTCCTGGGCGTTCAGTATGGCGTAGAGCAGGGCCAGCCCCTGATGGGACATGCCAATCTCATAGAGATCAGGGAATATGCAGCAGACCCTGATCTCGGTCCTGTCCCAGGGTTTGGCTGCCGCATTGATCTCGGTACCCAGATATCTTCCTGGCCGTGTTACAAGGGAGAGGATCTCCTGATGGGTCATGGTGCCCCTTACTGTGGACATATCCTCTTCTCTCAACAGTTCATGGTCTGTTTTCCTATTCATGGTTGGGGCAGGGTAACTTGAACCGGGTAATGTGACAACCGTAAAGGGAATTGCGGTTTTTGCCAGGTGAATGGTGTATGAGTCAGGGAACGGCCTGAAAAACGGGATAGCTTTCAGCAGATTAAAGGGCAGTGTGCAGCCCTAACTGATAGTAGATCTCCCTTCTGAGTTCCGCCAGTTCCGGACTGGCAATATCCCGTGGATGGGGTTGATGCAGCTTGATATCCATCTTTACCTTGGAGGGCCTGCTCCCAAGCACTACCACCTGATCCCCAATCTGAAGGGCCTCATCTATATCATGGGTGATGAACAGTATGGTCATTGGGAACATTGCATGGGCGTTGAGCATCTCCTCACGCATCTGCAGTCTGGTTGCAAAATCCAGGGCACCAAAGGGCTCATCCATGAAGAGCACTTTTGGGCTTGCAATCAGTGCCCTGGCAACCTCAGCCCGTCTTCTCATTCCGCCTGAAAGTTGATGAGGATAGTGGGATTCAAATCCTGCAAGTCCTACCATCTCCAGATATTCTTCTATTGCAGTTGCCCGGTTCACAGGATCCTCGATCCTTTTAGCCCCGATCTCCATGTTTTCATGGACGGTGAGCCAGGGATATAGGCCGTCTTCCTGGAATACGAATATATGTTCAGGAGAGGGGGAGGTTATCTCCATGCCATCTATTGTCACCCTGCCCCTGGTAGGAGAGTCGAAGCCGGCTATGATCCTCAGGAGCGTGGATTTCCCGCAACCTGAAGGACCAACCAGGCAGAAAAATGTGCCCTTCTCTATGGATATGGTGATATCATCCAGGACCGTCACTGTCTCGTTGAACTTTGTGTGATCCGGGGTGCGGGGAATGGTGCGCCTCTCCCTGTACTGTTTTGTTATTCCCTCTATCTGTATCATGGCCACTTCTTCACTGTTTACTGCTTCCATCATCTCTCCAGCCTCTTCCATATCACAGCAGGAAGTCGCTCCATCCGCTGCATAAGCAGATCCAGCAGCAAGCCAATGAGACCTATAACCACCATGCCAGCCACTACGTAGTCCATCCTCAATGAGTTTCTGGCATCCAGAATGAGAAAGCCCAGCCCGGATTTTACTGCTATCATCTCGGCAGCTACTATTACCAGCCAGGCAGTACCAAGGGTTACTCTGAGCCCGGTGACTATTTCAGGAAGGGCTGCCGGCAATATTATCCTCAGATATTTCTCCCGCCGGGAGAGACCGAAATTTTCTGCTACACGGATAAAGGTCGGTCTTATAGATGCTACTCCGCTCATGGTAAACAGTGTCATAGGAAAGAAACAGGATAGAAAGATCAGGAAGATGGCTGGCGGATCACCGATGCCAAACCAGATAAGGGCCAGGGGAATCCAGGCCAGGGGTGATATTGGGCGTAAAAACTGGATCAGTGGATTGAGTGTGCGTCTTACAACAGGAATGGTGCCCATGACCAGTCCAAGGGGTATGGCTGTGAGGGCAGCAAGGTAATATCCCCAGGTCACTCTGAACAGGCTGGCCACCACGGATTTAAAGAGCCTGCCACTTGATGTGAGTTCCCATAGCCCCTGGGCTACCGCGGCAGGGGAGGGAAGAGAGTATGCAGGGATGGCGCCGGTCCATACCACAGCCTGCCAGAGCAGTACCATGATGATAATAGCCCAGAAAGGTTCCATGAACATAGAGGCCTTTCTGTTGATTTTCTGAAACTGTCTCTTCATCTCTCTTGATTTTTCTCGTTTCCTGTTCGTGTCACTGTTCTATGTCTGGTCTTTATGCCTTCTGTCCAGGCAGTATAGATAATTTCCTCTACTGGTTGGGAAAGCAGATTCCACTTAATCATGAGCTGCTCTGTCTTTTGAATATCCTTTCGGGATGGGATCAGCTTGGAGTAACGTACCCGGGTTTTGGATGACACAAGAACCGTTGCCAACAGCTCTTCAGGAAGGCCGTAGGCCCTGGCCGCTATCTCCGCTGCTGTTTTCCTATGTCTTTCTATCCATTTTCCCTGTCTGTACAGGCTGCTGACTATCCAGTTGGCTGTTTTTCTGTCCTTTTCGATGAATTTTTCAGAGATGATGAGGACGCTGGATATGAAATCTGGAATGATCTCATCTGCCTCCATAAATATTCTGCCCTTGTTGTTGAGTTTTGCCTGGGATGCATAAGGTTCTCCGACTATATATGCGGAGATTGCACCTGCTGCCAGGGCCGACGGCATGTCCGGAGGAGGCATCTCAACGATGGACAGCTGGGAGCTGTCCATGCCGTTACGGCTCAATATCTCCTGGAGGGCAAGATTCTGTGTGCTGTACCTTATGGGGATGGCAACAGTTCTGCCCCTGAGTTCCTGAAGCCCTTCTATTTCGTTTGATAAAACCAGGCCGGTGCCGTTCCTGTGGCCGAGCAGGGCAATTTTCAGAGGAACTCCCTGGGCCCGAAGAGATATTGCCAGGGGGGCGAGGATCATGGCACACTCCAGCTCACCCCCTTTGAAGGCCTCTATCATATCGGGCCATGAAGAAAATTTTACTGGAGAGATCAGCCCTCTGAATCTGGTATCCTGATCCATGGCTACAGGCAGGAGAAGATGGCATGTGATAGGGAGGTAGCCGATCCGTA
>JALSKY010000164.1 GCA_026988585.1 Deltaproteobacteria bacterium | reverse complement strand
AAACCTAAGGAGCCTGCTTCGGGTCTCGGTAAGCCGGGCCACTGCCCTGAATGCTGCATCAATTGGTCCAGCCCCAATGACAGCACACCGTTTTTCCTTGCCGTCAAACTCCAGACCTACAGTGGCAGTAGGAATGATCCCGCTGCCCCCTGCCACATGGAGATAGGTCAAACGATAATATTCAGGTATCCGTAATACCTCTTCCTGCACTATTGCCTCAAGATCTTCAGGAAAGATCTCCTTTTTTCTGTCAGCAAGATCCTTGAAACGTGCAAAGACTCGATCTATCTCCTCCTCCTTGAGCTGATATCCCAACTCCTCTAGCTTCGCCTTGAGGGCATGTCTGCCCGAGTGCTTGCCCAGGACAAGGTTGCCCTGTGAAAGCCCTATATCCTTGGGATCCATAATCTCGTAGGTTGTCCGCTCCTTCAGGACCCCATCTTGATGAATTCCGGATTCATGGGCAAAGGCATTTGCTCCGACTATTGCCTTGTTGGGCTGGACAGGCATACCTGTCAGCAGGCTTACCATGCGGCTGGTAGCGGCGATATGCTTAGTGACTATACCGGTTTCATAGGGAAGGCAATCATTCCTGGTCTTGATGGCCATGACCACCTCTTCCATAGCAGTGTTGCCCGCCCGCTCTCCAATGCCGTTTATGGTGCACTCCACCTGTCTTGCACCCTCGTTTATGGCACTGAGCACGTTGGCAGTAGCCAAACCCAGATCATTATGACAGTGGATGCTGAGCACTGCCTTGTGGATATTAGGGGTATGCTCCATTACATACCGGATCATCCTGGCAAAATCCCATGGAATTGCATAGCCTACGGTGTCTGGAAAATTGATGGTGGTGGCTCCGGATTCTATTACCCGCTGAAACACCTGACACAGGAAGTCAAGGTCGCTGCGGCTTGCATCTTCTGCTGAAAACTCCACATTACTGGTGTATTGTCTGGCATATTCCACTGCCTGGCCAGCGAGTTCGAGAACCTGCTCCCGGCTCTTTTTCAGCTTGTACTTCATATGTATGTCAGATGTTGCAAGAAAGGTATGAATCCTGGGATTCTCTCCCTCCTTTATGGCCTCCCAGGCAGTATCTATATCGCCCTTAACCGCCCGGGCCAGGGCAGTAACCTGCAATCCTCTGAGTTCCTTGGCCAGGAGTTTGACCCCCTCAAAATCTCCAGGCGATGCCACTGGAAATCCTGCTTCCAGCACATCTACGCCGAGTTTTTCAAGCTGCCTGCCAATTTGCAATTTATCATCAAAATTCAAAGAGACCCCTGGAGACTGCTCACCATCTCTCAATGTTGTATCAAAAATGATTATTCTGTTGTTCTCAGCCATCTGAATTCTCCCTACTGCTCAAGGTAACCGCATTCTCATCACTCTTCTTTCTCCGGAAAAGAGTTCGGAAAAGAAAGAGAAAAGGGCCAGAAACTACATAGGTCAGGGCGACTGCAAAAAGAGTCACCTTGGGTTCCAGGGCCATCACCACAAGAACCAGCACCACGAGAACAAGACCGCTGAATGGGTGCTGATTGAACCATGGCAGCTCCTTGAAGCTGGAATATTTTATATTGCTAACCATCAGGAAAGAGAGGGCATACACCATGAACACCACAATACCGCAATCAACCTTGCTGTGAGCTCCAAAAAAATCTGCCAACAGTATGGTGGTTGCCATCAACGCCGCAGCGGACGGACATGGCAAGCCAATAAAATACCTTGTAGAGGAGTAACCACCAAGCCCAAGAGTGTTAAATCTGGCAAGACGCAACGCAGTAGTAGCCACATAAAGAAATGCAGCAAGCCACCCCAGGCGCCCAAATCCCTGAAGGCCCCAGATGAAACATAGAATGCCGGGTGCTACCCCAAAGGCCACAAGATCGGAAAGGGAATCATATTCAATGCCAAATCTGCTGGTAGTACCAGTAAGTCTGGCCACCCTGCCGTCAAGACCATCCAGGATACCAGATATTAAAATGGCCCATGCAGCCTGCTGAAAATCATTGTTTACCGCTGCTATTATTGCGTAAAAGCCGCTGAACAGACTTGCGGTGGTAAGCAGGTTCGGAAGAAGATATGCACCTTTTGCCGGTGTCTGGCCATCCTTTCTCCTGAATGGTTTTTTCATCACTGTACCACCTGAAATCTCGCAATGATACTCTGCCCAGCCACTACCCGATCCCCTGGGATGACTTTGGTTTCGCAGCCATTGGGCAGATAGATATCCAGCCTGGAACCAAAACGGATCAAACCATATCGCTCTCCCCTCTGGAGAGCATCACCCACCTGGGCAAAGCAAAGGATCCGCCTGGCAATCAATCCGGCAACTTGAACCACTACGAATTTCCTGCCGGCCTCATCATGAAGCAACACGGCTGCTCTTTCATTCTCTGCCATGGCCCTGGATTTGCTGGCAGCAAGAAAGCGGCCTGGAAAATATCTCAGATCCTGAACAGTTCCAGCTACCGGAGAACGATTTACATGACAATCAAATACGTTCATGAAGACACTAACCCGTATAGTCCCGCACTGGTTGAAATAGGGATCGTCCTCCTTGACCACCTCTATAACCTTACCATCAGCAGGAGATACTATCAAACCGGGTTCATGGGGCACTATTCGTTCCGGGTCCCTGAAAAAATAGAGAATAAATGTGGTAAGAGCCAATGCAGCGAGTGCCCACCACTGCAACTGCAACAAAGCCAAAACGATAGCGGCCAGAGCAGATATACCTAAGAATGGTACACCCTCCCTGGCCACAGGAACTCTTTGGACTAACATTATCCTACGCCTTTAAGGAGCATGCACGGCAACTGTGCATAGCTGGCAGATACCCAGTTGCCGGCTGATGCCGATTATCTGTTTTCGTTCAACCAGCTCATCATCTCCCTGAGACGTGCACCAACCTCTTCGATCTGATGTTCCTTCTCCCTGTTTCTCAGTCCTGTGAACATGGGGCGATTCACCCGGTTTTCCAGCAACCATTCCTTGGCAAACTTGCCTGTCTGGATCTCATCAAGGACCTCTTTCATGGCCTTTCTGGTCTCGTCGGTTATTATCCTCTTACCTCTTGTAAGATCGCCATATTCTGCCGTATCGCTGATGGAATAACGCATCCTGGCAAGACCACCCTCATATATCAGATCGACTATCAATTTGAGCTCGTGACAACACTCAAAATAAGCGATCTCAGGCTGGTAACCCGCCTCCACCAGGGTTTCAAAACCCGCCTTGATCAGCTCGCTCACACCGCCACAGAGAACACACTGTTCGCCAAAGAGATCAGTTTCTGTCTCCTCCTTGAAAGTGGTTTCGATGACGCCACCCCGTGTACCGCCAATCCCCTGGGCATAACCCAAGGCAATCTCCAGGGCCTTGCCGGTAGCATCCTGATGCACAGCTACCAGAGACGGAACTCCGCGGCCTATCTCATATTCGCGCCTGACAAGATGGCCCGGTCCCTTTGGGGCAACCATGGTTACATCCACATCCTTTGGCGCTACTATCTGACCAAAATGGATATTGAACCCATGAGAGAACATGAGCATGTTGCCCGGCTCCAGATTGGGTTCTATAGATTCTCTATATATATCTGCCTGAACATGATCAGGCACAAGCATCATGATTATATCTGCCTTTTTGGCTGCATCTGCTGCACTCACCGGCTCGAAACCATGTTTCTTGGCCAGATCGTAATTGGCACTTCCCGGCCTCTGACCTACAATGACATCCAGACCGCTGTCACGCAGGTTTTGTGCATGTGCATGCCCCTGACTCCCGTAACCGATAATTGCTATGATCCTTCCTTCCAGGATCCCTTTTGGTACATCCTTATCGTAATAGCTCTTCATGACATTCTCCTTCAATAGTATGAAAAAGCCCTGAAAAAGGGCTTTTTTTCTTCTGTCTGCAGCTTTCAGACCATCTATTTGATCTTTTTTTCACGCTGCATTGCTATGGTTCCTGTACGGGCAAGCTCTTTGATGCCAATGGGCTTCAGCAGCTCCAGAACAGCCTTGAGCTTGTTCTCTGGCCCGGTGATCTCAATGGTATAAGTCTTGGGGCTGACATCTACCACTTTACAGCGAAAGATGTCACACATTCTGAGGACCTCAGCCCTTGTTTCATCCTCAGCCTTGACCTTGATCAGGGCCATCTCTCTCTCCACGAACTCGCCCTCTGAGACATCTACAACCTTATAGACATCTACCAGCCGGTTTAGCTGCTTTATTATCTGCTCAATAATATACTCATCCCCTGAGGTCACCAGGGTCAGATGCGACATGGTCTTGTCCAGAGTGGCAGCTACACAAAGACTCTCTATATTAAACCCCCTGCCACTGAACAGACCTGTTATCCTGGACAGTGCCCCTGGGGTATTCTCTACAAGGACGGACAGTGTATGCTTCATGGGTAACAACTCCTGTTTTTTCTTATATGGCTAAACCAGTAACATCTCTGTAGTAGCCTTGCCTGCCGGCACCATGGGGAAAACTCCCTCTTCACGGGCGATGGCAAACTCCATTATGGCAACACCTTCAGATTCAAGTCCTTTCTTCAAGACATCTTCTACCTCTTCAGGTTTGGTAGCACTGAAGCCCTTGGCTCCGTATGCCTCTGCCAAACGGACGAAATCAGGCGTTACTGAAAATTCCGTTGCTGCATAAACCCGGTCGTAGAAGAGCTCCTGCCACTGACGCACCATACCAAGAAACTGGTTGTTCAGGATGACTATCTTTACTGGAAGCTTCTGCTCCATGGCAGTAGCCATCTCCTGAATACACATCTGGATGCTTCCATCACCAGCCACATCCACCACTATCTTGTCGGGACATCCCATCTGTGCGCCTATGGCAGCAGGGAAACCATATCCCATGGTCCCGAGACCACCAGAAGTCAGCAGTGTCCTCGGCTCATCGAACTTGTAAAACTGAGCTGTCCACATCTGGTTCTGTCCAACTTCAGTGGTTATTATGGCCTTACCCTTGGTAAGCTCATAAAGCTTTTCTATGACATATTGAGGCTTTATGACACCTGGCTCATCCTTGTAACTTAGAGGATGCCTCTCTGCCCATGCCCTGATCTGATCCCACCAGGGGATGTAGTGCTCCTTCCAGATCTCAGGTGGCCTGCCCTCCTCCTCCACTGCCTTTATCAGCTTTTTCAAGGCCTTGCGGCAATCACCTACAATGGGCACATCCACCTTCACATTCTTCTGGATGGATGTAGGATCGATATCTATATGGATGATCTTGGCATTGGGAGCAAATGCCTCGATCTTGCCGGTGACACGGTCGTCAAATCTGGCACCAACAGCAATGATGAGATCCGTATTTGCCATTGCCATATTGGCACAATAGGTGCCATGCATGCCAAGCATTCCGAGGCTCTGCTCATGGGTTCCCGGAAACCCCCCAAGCCCCATGAGAGTCATGGTAACAGGGGCATAGATGGACTCAGCCAGTTTTCGCAGTTCCTTATGGGCATTGGCTATGATAACACCACCACCGGCATAGATTATGGGCTGCTTGCTTCTTTCAATAAGCCTGAACGCCCTCTCTATCTGTTTGTTGTTAGGCTCTACAGTGGGATTGTATGAACGAAGCCGTATCTTGTCAGGATAATCGAACTCACCTACTGAATTCTGTACATCCTTGGGCAGATCGATGAGCACCGGTCCGGGACGCCCTGACCTGGCAATATAAAAGGCCTCTTTCAATATCCTGGGAAGATCCTTTACATCTTTGACCAAGTAGTTATGCTTGGTACAAGGCCTGGTAATCCCGACTATATCAACCTCTTGAAAGGCATCATTGCCGATGAGTCCTGTGGGAACCTGCCCGGTAATCACTACCATGGGGATAGAGTCAGCATAAGCAGTTGCAATACCGGTCACAGTATTGGTAGCTCCTGGACCTGAAGTGGCAATACATACACCTACCTTGCCTGTAGCCCGTGCATATCCATCAGCGGCATGGGCAGCGCCCTGCTCATGACGGACAAGCACGTGCTTTATGGTGCCATCCTTCTCCAGGGTGTCGTAAACATCAATAATTGCGCCTCCAGGAAAGCCGAACACCACATCGACCCCTTCCTTTTTGAAGGCCTCAATAACCATTTGTTTTCCCGCCATCTTTGTCATAAGAATCTACCTCAACGAGATTTTTTGAATAGCATTCAAACTTATTCGCACATAAAGATATTGTCAACGAAAGACCTTTGGTTAATACTGTTTAATGTTTCCTCCAAGTAAATTCAACTCTCTGGCACAAGGATTCTTCTAATATAGAGATGGCAAACCATGTACTGAAAAAAATTCGAGGAGTACTGCTACCTGCAAACCGCACAGCCCGCTGGTTCCTGCTCTGCATCACCACAGGACTGATGGCTGGCACCGGTGCCATAATCTTCCATATTCTTTGTCATTTTGCACACTACTTCTTCCTGGATTATATGGCAGGTTACAGGCCTCCACATCCAGTTGGAGATCCTCCGCTTTTAGGCCATTCAGACACACCATTCAATCCCTGGATATTGATGGCAATGCCGGCCATTGGAGGCCTTTTGTCAGGCCTGTTGGTATGGCGTTTCTGTCCAGAGGCACAGGGACATGGAACTGATGCTGCCATCAATGCATATCATAGGAAAAACGGCCTCATAAATCCAAAGGTACCATTCGTTAAGACCATAGCATCAGTATTGACCCTGGGAACAGGTGGCTCAGGCGGAAGTGAGGGCCCCATCTGCCAGATAGGGGCAGGTCTCGGATCTCTGCTGGCACAAAGACTGAAACTCTCATCACGAGAGACACGTATTCTTATGGCAGCCGGCATGGGAGCCGGCATTGGAAGCATCTTCAGGGCACCCCTTACCGGTGCACTATTTGCTGCAGAAATCCTTTACAGAGATCCTGAATTTGAAGCAGACGTCATCATTCCAACTGCTATAGCCTCTACTGTTGCATATTCTCTTTTCTGTACCTTCATGGGCTGGGGGTCCCTGTTTCAGGCAGGGGATTTCAGATTCACCAACATTCTAGCCCTGGGCCCCTATGCGGGATTGGCAGTTGCCCTCTCCACTGGAGTTTTTCTCTTCGTAAACATATTCTGGAAGACCCATGATTTCTTTCAGCAACTCTCCTGGCCCATCTGGCTCAAGCCAGCTGTAGGAGGGCTGATCACAGGCAGTTTTGCCTTCTTCCTGCCGGAAGTTCTCGGATTCAGTTATGGCTTTCTGCAGGAGGGCCTCTTCAACAAGGTGACCCTGTGGATGTTTCTTGCGGTAGCCTTCGGCAAGATAGTTGCTACTTCATTCTCCATAGGTTCTGGAGGAAGCGGCGGAGTATTCGGTCCATCTGTGGTGATTGGTGGGGCCATAGGTGGGGCTGTAGGTGTATTTTTCCATCAAATGTGTCCAGAGATCATACCAAATGCAGCCCCCTTCATAATTGTTGGAATGGCTGGTTTTTTTTCAGGCAGCTCAAATGTACCAATTACGGCAGTCATTGTCGTTAGTGAAATCACCAGCTCATATCACCTGCTACTGCCCAGTATGATGGTGTGCTCTCTCTGCTATTTTATTTGCCGAAGATGGAATCTCTACAGGGCCCAGGTGAAGAACAAGATAGAAAGTCCGGCACACAGCGGTGATTTCTTCATGGATATACTGGAGGACATCCGGGTCAAAGATATCTTTAATCCCAACAAGGTAATTGCTGTAATTCCTGAAGACATGACCTTTGATCAGTTCTGCAAACTGTTCAGCGCGACTGAACAGCATTATTTTCCAGTAGTTGACAGGGATGGACAGCTTTCTGGAATATTTTCCATAAACGATATTAGACATTGCATTTTCAATCAGGAACTTGGTTCCCTGATTGTCATGAAAGATATCGCCAGAAAAAAGGTGATCACCACCTCTCCTTCCGAGGACCTGAACACCCTGCTGAGAAAATTTACCATCAGAAACATCGATGCCCTGCCGGTAGTGAGTGATGAAGATCCAACCAGGTTTCTTGGAATGATCAGTCGCCGCGAGGTCATCAACTTTTATAACGATAGTGTAAAACGGATGAAGAGTTCCAGGGACTTGCAGCAGGTGACACCTTTTTAGCAACCTAATCCATACATTCCACTGTTTAGGGAAGGAGACACCAGCAACACACTGGACAAAAAAGCCCGGGCATGAAATGCCCGGGACCCACCGTGAACCAGCATCCTCAATAAACCATCCTATTGCTGGCCCCAAGACGACCCATATTGGATAATAAAAAAGCCCTGACGCCATGTAAATGGCGTCAGGGCTTCCATAGCCTTCAACTGTCCAAATTATAACCGGCCTACGGCCAAAGTCAACTACAATCTATTTTCAATATAACGCTTGATCCAAGAACTACAATTATAGACCCTGAGATGGGATTGAGAGTCACAATCCTTTATTCCGGCACCTCTCAAGCCTCTGGAGCCTTATCTATCTCTTTACCTTCTTCACTCCTCTTATCGGCATCCTCATTCTCAGCCTTAATATCCGATTCTGGCTTCTCTTCCGGCCCGACCTCAGCTTCTGCAGCCTCTTGGTCTGATCCCTCATCTGCTGACTTTTCAATAGATGGACTCTCCGCAAATTCGACAGTTTCTTCCTCTGTTATATCTGCCTTAGCTGCGGTTTCATCGGAAGAGTCATGGATATCTTCTGACTCAGTGATAGGAGCAGCGGTCGGAATGACTGTAGGAGCAACTTCTTCATCCCTGGCAGGTTTGGACATCTTTGCCTTTGGAGTGGTCTCCACAGAATCGGTTACCAGTTCTATTATGCAGGTCATGGCAGCATCACCCCTCCTGGGACCTATCCTAACGATGCGCGTGTATCCTCCGCGGCGATCTGCCATGAGCGGTGCCCACTCATCAAAAAGTTTGGCTACAACACCTTTGTCCATTATCACCGACAGGGCCTGTCTGCGGGCATGAAGTGTGTTCTGTTTGCCCAGGGAGATCAACTTGTCCGCAACACGCCTAAGCTCCTTCGCTCTGGTCACAGTGGTAGTGATGCGCCCATGCTGAAACAGAGCTGTGACCATGTTACGAAACATGGCCTTTCGATGGGCTGTTTTGACTCCAAAATATTTTGCTCTTCTGCGATGTCTCATTATTTGGTACCTTCCTTATCCTCATCCTTGCTGTCTTCAGATTCAGGCGGAGTCCATCCCTCAAGTTTCATACCAAGAGTCAACCCCATGGTATCAAGTATCCGAAGGATCTCTTCCAGAGACTTACGACCAAAATTTTTGGTCTTCAACATCTCCTGCTCTGTTTTCTGAACCAGTTCACCGATATAGTGAATATTTGCATTTTTGAGACAGTTGGCAGAACGCACAGAAAACTCCAGCTCATCTATCCGCCTGTTTAGATACTGAAGCTTGTCAAGATATTCAGGCCCCTCTGCCTCTACCTGAGGCTCTTCAGCCTCATCGAAGTTGATGAATACACTCAACTGTTCCTTGAGAATCTTTGCAGCATACGCCATGGCATCCTCAGGAGTTACACTGCCATCAGTCCATATCTCCATGACTAGCCTGTCATAATCTGTAAACTGGCCAACACGGGACTGTGACACCTTGAAGTTAACACGGTGAATTGGAGAAAACAGAGAATCAATGGCTATGGTCCCGACAGGCATCTCTTCGAGGTGGCGCGCGTTTTCCTCAGCAGGAACATAACCTTTTCCCCACATGACCATGACTTCCATATTTATGGAGCCTTCCTCTGTGAGATTACAGATGACCTGATCCGGATTGATGATCTCAACGCCGCCATCAATAGCCTGAAGATCTCCGGCAGTGACTACGCCAGGCCCCTTTTTGTTTACAACCATCCTCTTAATCTCATCTTTTTCAAGTCTGGGGCGTACAGCCTTCAGATTGAGTACGATCTGGGTCATATCTTCTATGACACCAGGAATGGTGGCAAGTTCGTGGGGTACTCCATCAACATTGACACTGACAATAGCAGCTCCCTGAAGAGAGGAGAGAAGGATTCTTCTTAATGCATTACCCAATGTAATGCCAAAACCCCTCTCAAGAGGTTCACAGTTGAACTTCCCATAAACCTCTGATCGAGAATCCTCGTCTATTTCAAGCCGATTGGGACGAATCAGCTCCCGCCAATTCCTATAAAAAGGTTGTATTTCAGTTGACATATTCTTCTACTCTTCTGTTATATTTTGAAAATAACCCTGTCAGCTATATTTGCTTCCTAAACATTGGCTTATCACTTATATACAAATGTATACAAACATAGCACAAAGGCCAGCCTCTCGATTCATATAAGCCAATTCAATTACTTGGAGTAGAATTCAACGATGAGCTGCTCCTGAATAGGTAGTGTTATATGGCTACGCTCCGGCTCACTCTTAACTGTTCCCTTACGATTTTCCGCATCAAGTTCCAACCACTCAGGAACCCCTCTCCGGGCCACGGCTTCAAGTGCCTGGGTTATGGCGCCCAGATCCTTGCTCCTCTCCCGGACCGTAATCACGTCCCCGACCTTTACCAGAAATGAAGGGATATCCACCCTCCTGCCGTTTACAAGGAAGTGACCATGTTTGACAAGCTGCCTGGCCTGATTTCGGGAATCTGCAAAACCGAGCCGATAAATAACATTGTCTAACCGCTTTTCCAGTAACCTTAACAAATTTGTGCCAGTCACTCCCTTTTGCCGGTCAGCCTCATAAAAATAACGGCGAAACTGAGATTCCTTTACACCGTAAATTCGCCGTACTCTCTGTTTCTCACGCAGACGGATACCGTAATCGGATACCTTTATTCGTCCCTGACCATGCTGACCTGGTGCATAGCTGCGCCTTTCAAAGGCACATTTGTCAGAATAGCAACGATCTCCCTTCAGGAAGAGTTTACTACCTTCTCGACGGCATAAACGGCAACTGGGCCCTGTATATCTTGCCACTTGTATAACCTCCAGTTATTACATATGTAGATTGTGTCGGACTATACCCGGCGCCTTTTAGGAGGCCTGCAGCCGTTATGCGGCAACGGGGTGACGTCCTTGATTACCTTCACCTGCAGTCCTGCCATAGCCAAGGCCCTCAATGCCGCCTCACGACCGGAGCCTGGTCCCTTGACATGAACCTCACAACTCCTCATGCCATGGTCCATAGCGCGCTTTGCAGCCTGTTCCGCAGCTACCTGAGCAGCAAACGGGGTCCCTTTTCTTGATCCCTTGAACCCGTTTGCCCCAGCACTTGACCAGGAGACTGCATTCCCTAGTTTGTCAGTGATGGTAATAATCGTATTATTGAAGGTTGCCTGTATGTGGGCAATTCCCTCAGGGATATTCTTCTTTTCTTTCCTGGCGCCTCTTTTTGGCCTTGCCATCTATCCTACTCCTTTACAGACCTTGTTAGACCTTTTTCTTTTTCTTCACTGCAGCTCTGCGCGGACCTTTACGAGTTCTGGCGTTGGTACAGGTACGTTGTCCCCGTACCGGCAGGCCCCTGCGATGTCTGAGACCCCGATAGCAACCAAGATCCATGAGTCTCTTGATATTCATTGATACCTCGCGGCGCAGATCACCCTCTACCTTGTATTTGCTGTCGATGATCTGGCGGAGTTTTGTAATATCTTCATCAGTGAGCTCAAAGGTCTTCTTATCCTTCGGTATTTCAGCCTCTTCCAATATCTTGTTAGCAGTGGTGCGACCGATGCCATAAATGTAGGTCAGCGCAACTTCAAGCCTCTTGTTTTTCGGCAGGTCAACTCCTACGATTCTTGCCACTTCGTCCCCCTTTACTTAACCCTGACGCTGTTTATGTCTTGGGTTTTTGCAAATAACCCGGACTATGCCACGACGGCGGATTATTCTACAGTCCTTACACCTCTTTTTTACTGAAGCTCTGACTTTCATTGTCTGATCCCCTTGATAATCAGTTGAACAATTCAAAAATTACTTGGCCCTGAAGACAACACGCCCCCGGGTGAGATCATACGGCGAAAGCTCTACAGTAACCCGGTCACCAGGCAAAATCCTGATATAATGCATCCTCATTTTCCCGGATATGTGGGCCAGGACAACGTGGCCATTATCCAGCTCCACCCTGAACATCGCATTTGGCAATGTCTCAATCACCTTGCCTTCAACCTGGATGGCATCTTCTTTGGCCATAATTCTTCACCTGATAATGTTTTACTATGTTTGATCTACAAAAAAATCCGGAGGCTCAAGAAATCCGTCACTCAAGATCTCAGCTCCTCGGTCTGTAATTGCAATAGTGTGTTCAAAATGGGCTGCCCAAGAACCATCTCTGGTTACCGCAGTCCATCCATCCTGAAGTACCCTTACATCCGGACTGCCCAGGGTAAACATAGGCTCAATAGCTATTACCATTCCCTTCTTTAATAAGGGTCCTGTCCCCTTAATACCATAATTTGGCACCTCTGGAGGTTCATGCAAGCTGGTGCCTATACCATGCCCAACAAATTGGCGAACTACCCCTAAATCTCGTTCCAGGGCATAGGCTTCGATTGTGGCACCGATATCCCCCAGGTGCCGTTTTGGCCTTATCCTGCCGATTGCGAGATAAAGCGCTTCCCGCGTAGTATCCAGCAATCGCCTTACATCCTCTTGCGGATGACTGTCATCACTGCCGGAGACAAACTGACTAAAGGCCGCATCCCCGAAATAGCCTTGACGAATAGTACCGACATCTATACTTACAAGATCACCTGCATTCAAAACCCTCTTTTTCGATGGGATGCCGTGAACTATTTCATCGTTAATTGAGATACAAATAGTAGCAGGATATCCATGATATCCTTTGAACGCTGGCTCACATCCAGCTTGACGAATATGCTCTTCCGCAATTTTATCAAGATCCCAAGTAGATATACCGGGCGAAATAAGCTCCTTAAGGTGATTCAACACCTCAGCCACCACCTGGTTGGCAGCCCGTAACAGTGAGATCTCCCATGGTGCCTTGAGCCTTATCCGTCTAAAAGAGCTGCCTTTTGTCACAAATCTCACTATTTGTCAAGAAAAATCTATCTTCGCCCTCTGAGCCGGGTGCCCTGAATCAACGTATCATAATTCCTGTGAATCAGGTGGGACTCAATCTGGGCCATTGTGTCCATACCGACACCTACAACAATCAAAAGTGCCGTACCTCCAAAATAAAATGGCACATTAAACTTTGTAATGAATATACTGGGCATCACACAGATAAATGCAACATAAATTGCACCGATCAGCGTGATCCGTGTCAATACTGTATCTATAAATTCCGCAGTTTTCCGGCCAGGACGTATTCCTGGAATATAGCCGCCATTCTTTTGTAAATTTTCAGCGATGTCTTCAGGATTAAAGATGATAGCTGTGTAAAAATAACAGAAAAATATGATCAATATGGTAAACAACGACTCATAAAAAAAGGTTCCCGGCATCAATGCTCGCGAGACCGCTTCCATCCACGGTACAGGGAGGAAATTGGCAATGGTAGCTGGAAACATAATAATAGATGACGCAAAAATCGGAGGAATGACACCTGCCGTATTCACCTTCAAAGGCAAGTGCGTACTTTGCCCACCAACGACCTGTCTCCCGACTGTACGCCGGGCATAGTGGATAGGGATCCGTCTCTGAGCACGTTCCATAAAACAGATAAAGGCTATGATCGCCACTACAATCACCAACAATATAGCTGCGAAGGCCGGATTGATTTCACCAGTCCGAATCAAGCTTATAGTGTCGGTCACGGCAGAGGGCAATCTGGCAACTATTCCTGCAAAGATAATAAGGGATATTCCGTTTCCGACCCCCCGTTCCGTTATCTGTTCGCCCAGCCACATAAGAAAAACTGTACCGGACATCAGTGTAAGGGCACATATAAGACGAAAGCTCCATCCCGGGTCTGCTACTATTGGAACATTGCCCGGCGCAATCATGCTCTCGAGACCTATGGCTATACCAAGGCCTTGAAGAGCAGAAAGTGCTACCGTGCCATACCTGGTATATTGTGAAATTACCTTGCGTCCAGCCTCACCCTCCTTTTTTAGCTCTTCGAGCTTAGGAATGACCACGGTAAGCAACTGAATAATAATGGACGCGCTGATATATGGCATAATTCCCAAGGCAAAAATGGAGAACTTCTTGAGAGCACCGCCGGAAAACATGTTGAAGA
>JALSKY010000163.1 GCA_026988585.1 Deltaproteobacteria bacterium | reverse complement strand
TGGAGAGATCTCTATTGGTATTGCCTCTTCGCCCACAGAAAAGGGCCATCTTCTCTTTACGGTCTTTCGCACCGGTGTGGTCACCAATGCCCTGCATCAGATGGATGTTGGGGCGCCTATAGGTGTGCGAGGGCCGTTAGGGAACGGGTTTCCCGTAGATAGCTCCCTGAAGGGCAAAAATATCGTTATAATCTCTGGTGGATTTGCCTTTACCACTTTGAGGGCAACTCTGATATATCTCCTGGAACATCGGGATGATTATGGGCAGATCACCGTGATTTATGGGGCCAGGACTCCTGGCATGCTCCTTTACAGGGATGAGCTCAGGCAGTGGCAGCAGAGAGGTGATCTGGATCTGCACGTCACTGTGGACAGAGAGGCGGAGGGCTGGAACGGGCTTGTGGGCTTTGTTCCAACCATTGTTGAGCAGGTAGGCCCGTCTCCAGAAAACAGTGCTGCTCTGATCTGTGGGCCGCCGGTAATGATCAAGTTTACAATGCCTCCATTAGAGCAGGCTGGCTGGACGGATGAACAGGTTTACCTATCCCTTGAAAACCGTATGAAGTGTGGCCTCGGGGTCTGTGGACACTGTAATGTCGGTCCCCTTTATGTATGTGCTGACGGGCCGGTATTCACCAGGGCAGAGGTTCTGAAGCTTCCTCAGGAGTTTTAATCCCTGGCTCTTTCTCCTTTACTAACTGCCTAAATCGGTTTAATAAAGGCATTATGAAAGAAAAACATGCAAAGAGTCAGATTCCCCCTTTGAAGATAGGTCGGTTTCAGTCCAGATATCCTATTATTCAGGGTGGTATGGGTGTGGGGATCTCCCTGTCAGGTCTGGCCGGGGCGGTGGCCAAGGCTGGTGGAGTTGGCGTGATTGCGGCGGTGCTTGCAGGGATCAATGAGAAGAATTTTGCCAAAAATCCGCAGGAGGCCACCTATACTGGGTTGGCCAATGAGATTCGCCGTGCCAAGGAGATTGCCGGAGGAGAGGGCGCTGTCGGTGTTAACATTATGGTTGCCCTCCAGGATTATGAAAAGATTGTAAAGGCCAGTGTGGATGCAGGCGTGGATATCATCATAAGTGGTGCTGGTTTGCCTCTCAAGCTACCTGCCATGATCCCTGATGGTGCTGATACTGCCCTGGTTCCCATTGTTTCCTCCGGACGCGCTGCAGCCCTGCTCTGCAGGCGCTGGAAGGATCATTACGATCGTTTGCCAGATGCCCTGGTTGTGGAGGGGCCCAAGGCCGGGGGGCATCTCGGGTTCAAGGCAGAGGACCTGGAAAAGCCGGAGTTCCAGGTTGAGAATCTGGTTATGGATGTTATCCAGGCCGTCAAACCCTTTGAAGAGAAGTATGGTGTAAAGATTCCCGTAATTGCTGCGGGCGGAATCTACACCGGCAAGGACATATACGATTTTATCAAACGTGGTTGTGCCGGTGTGCAGATGGGCACCAGGTTTGTCGCCACCCATGAATGTGATGCTGCAGACGAGTTTAAACAGGCATACGTTAAGGCCACCAAGGATGACGTTACTATAATCAAGAGCCCTGTTGGGCTGCCTGGACGTGCCCTGAAGGGACAATTCCTTGAGCGTGTAGCCAGGGGAGAAAAACAGCCGGCCAAGTGTTACTACAAGTGTATCCGCACCTGCAAATATCCTGATACCATTTACTGCATAGGTATGGCCCTGGTAAATGCCCAGCGGGGAAATCTCGGGGCAGGGTTTGTGTTTTGTGGGTCCAATGTGTGGCGTATAGACAGGATAGTCTCTGTGCAGGAGTTGATGGATGAACTGGTGCAGGGATATGAGAAAGCTGCGGCAGCAGATAGCTCCGGTGATGCCTGATCTGCAAGATTTTGTTTGTTAATGCCTGCGAAGCAGAATGAGGTCAATGGGCAGTAGCACTGCCCCCTCTTTCTGAACTCCCTGACCCCTAATCGACCAGCTCTATCCAGCCAAATCTGTCCTCTTTTTCTCCGTACTGCATTCCTGTGAGTTCATCAAATAGTCTCTGGGAGAGTTTACCTGTTTCGCCCCTG
>JALSKY010000162.1 GCA_026988585.1 Deltaproteobacteria bacterium | reverse complement strand
AGAGGGCTGCCCGCATCTCTGCTGCAGGCACCGGCGTGTTCACAGGGAACCAGAGATGATAACCTTTGCCGCCACTGAACTCTCCTATGCAGGCCATTCCGGCTTTTGCTGCTGCTTCCTTTATTTGCCCCATTATGAACTTTATTTCACGCTTGACCGGCCCTGTGAGCCCTTTCAAAGCACCTTTTCCCCGGTATTCAGGCCGAAGATCTATGTCTATTACACCAGTATGCACGGTGTTGTTTGGATTCATAAGGTAGATACCGTAAGTGCGTTTCCCCGCTATATGATCCTCAATATCTGCCAGGGTAATTTCCCGTCTGACCGGTGAGTATCCAGAGCTGTTCCTGTTCCTGTCCACCCATTGTCTGGCAAACAGGTCTTTCCTCCCTTGAAACAGCTTCATATATGCCTTTATCTGCCTGGAATGCCTTTGGGTGGTTAGAAAGGGCTGGAATTCCGGGAACTCCTCTATAGAATCTCCGTGATCGGAATCATGGCTCCTGCTGTTTTCTGTTGCCGGATCATCCATAACCTCGGCCAGGCCCATCCCCTGGAAAAGTGTGCTCAGTTGTTTTGGATCCAGGTGGCGGGCTGCCCTATACCGCAGGGTAACCAGTAGCCTGGTGTCTCCAAGAAGCCTCAACACCTCTGCATGTTCCTGCCAACCCGGAAAAAAATCCGGGAACCGGTTGTTGAGTTGCTGCAGCAGATTCAGGCCCTGTGTAACCAGGCCCTGTGCAAGGCTTATTGTGGCCAGTTCCTGCATTTGCTCAGCATTCAGGCCTCTGGTGAGCCTGCTATCGGCAAGAAGTCGCTCCAGCTCCTCTTTATCGTCACCGTTCAGGGCCAGCTTTCTGATGCGTTGCAAGTGAAACTCGCAGCTCGACTCCTTGTTTTCACTGTGATGCCGTCCCATTCCATCAGATTTCAGCTTGTTGTCACCACTGCTGGTCTTTTCGGTGGGCTTGCTCTGGCGCATCTTGGATCCCTCCTCAATGGGCAGTGTTTTCAGATGGTGTTACTGATTCCGTAAATCCTTTCCGTATCTGAATTACAGCCTTTTTGAAGCCTGGACATGAAAATCCGTTGGCTTCCAGCCTTTTCATTAGCTCCATCGCCTGGGCATGGTTTCCCTTAGCATGAAGGGTTAGGGCCAGAATAAACGCTGCCTCTTTGAGTTCATTGCCAAACCTCTTTCTGAAAAAGTGATCCGCCTTTTTGGCACAGCTCTCTGTCTTCTCCCAGGCCCCACAGGAGTAGTGTATCCTGGCCATCCGCAGCAGGGTTTTGTGGCGGGATATACTATCCTTGTCTATCCCTTTTTCCAGGGTGATCAGTGCCTCGGAATACCGTCCCAGGGCCACCAGGATGTCAGCCCTGCGCCATCGGACATAGGCGCGCATACTACGTTCCGGGATCTTGTCAATCTCTGTCAGGGCGTCTCCGGGGCGCTCCATCATGAGCAGACAGCCGGCAGTAAGCTCCCGAACAAAATCCGGCACCATTTTCTTTTCGTGTCTGGAAGCAGCAGCCGCTGTCTGAAGGTGGCTCAGCGCATCATTGAATCTGCCCATCTGGTAAAGGGTTTTGCCCAAGGCAAACTGTTTGAAAACCGGACTGAGAAATTCAGTTGTTTCATCCTCTTTCATCAACTGTTGCAGCAATTCCAATGCCCTGGAGCTCAGGGAGAGTTTTAACAGACAGGAAGCCAGATGATACATGCTCTTGATATACTTAGGTCTTTCTTGATGACGCTCCTTTTTCTGCTCTTCTGTGAGAGAACGCCAGTTATTTACCGCCTGTTCCAGCATGGGGATCGCCTTTTTCTGTTTATTTTCCATCTCCTTGAACAACATCCCCCGTCTGTAGAAACAGGTGACAGAATCCGGCTTCAGTGCACAACACTTTTGGAAATGGCTGTGTGCTCTCTTGAGCAGGTGTTGTCTTTCCTTGGGGGTGAGCATTATCTCCCTGTTTCGGTGCCTGTACAGGGCGTCATAGGCTGCATAGGCCAGAGAATAATTGGCCATGAAATCATCCGGCACTGCCTGGA
>JALSKY010000161.1 GCA_026988585.1 Deltaproteobacteria bacterium | reverse complement strand
AATCGGAAATACGAAGTTTATTCTTTTGGTTTTGAAGGCAAAGTGCAGGAGAAAATAACATGGAAAAAGATACGGAAAAAGAGCTGTCAAATATGGAGGAACCGAAGGAGGCCTTTCCATATAAGCCTCCAACAGATGAAATTAAACAGAATTACAAGGAATTATTTGAACTGTTCAAAAAAAAACAACGAATAGACATCCCTCTACCCAAGTTGATCTTTGACAAACTTTTTGCATCTTTAATTCTTCTACCCTCCCTGCCCATACTCTCTCTACTCTTTATAGCCAACTGGATAGAGGGTCTGTTAATTCCAGAAAATCGAGGGCCGCTCTTCTTTTATTACTATGGTATGAGCCATGGCAGGAAATTCAAAAAGTGGAAGATCCGGATAATCAAAGAGAAATATATAGACAAGGAGTTGCAGGCAAAAGGCGATTGGCATGCTTATAAAAACGAGTGGATGCCTGAAGCCCGAACCAATGTGGGCAAGTTTGTAAAAAAGTTCTATCTTGATGAAATACCGCAATTTTTTAGCATTCTTATAGGGGACATGTCATTTGTGGGTCCCCGCCCCCTGGCCGTGCATCATTATGAGAGAGATCTTGCCCAGGGTAATGTAGTGCGCTTCCTGTTGAGAGGAGGGTTGCTTGGCTATGGACATATTCGGAAAGGCACACCTGAATTTGGCGACCCTGTCTATGAATATGAGTATGCATACCGATATCTGCACGACCCGCCTTTCAAACTCCTTTTGCTGGATCTATACATAATTTACAAAGGGGCCATTGTAGTCCTAAAAGGCGGTGGCTTTTAACCCCTTCACACTCTGCCCATGCCCCTGTTGATCTCGACTACATTCCTGATAGCCACTTACCTGTTCATGCCTGTCTATCTTCAATCATCCACTCCGCGGGACAAGGCGGATGCTGTAATACTGATGGTGGGATACGACAATGAGATGAGGAGAAGTGCTGCAAAATCCCTGGTCAAGCAGGGATATGCCCGCTATCTACTGATCCCAGCCAACGGAAAGATCCTCCTCTATGACAGGGAAAAACAAAGATTTCAACCCATAAAGGCTGCTACGCCCTTAAAAAGGAAATGGGTGCACCAGTGGCAGATGGGAGAGTTCAAATGCCCTGAAAACACGCAGATAGAGCTCATGATGGGCATGGAAATGATGGACCGCCTTGGGCTCAAGTCAGCCATAGTGGTGAGCTCACCATATCACATGAGACGGATAAGGATGATCCTGGATCATATAAATAGGGATTCAGGCAAGCGGTTCCTCCTGGCTCCGGCTGGTGATTCGCACGGATTTGACCCCAAGTGGGTATTTGACAAGGACAAGATAGAGTGGATATTCCTGGAATATGCAAAGATTATATGGTTCCAGGCATATAGATCCCTGGATCTCTGCTCTTCTTCAGGATAGTTATTTTGTTTCAGCCACCCGCTTGCGCTCGACGGACACAGACGGACACAGACATTTCCACCCGCCGACTGGCGGATGGAAAAGCAGCCGGGTTTGCTGGAGGTTCTTTCCTGCCGAGTCCGGCAGGGAAGAAGGTTTTTTCGTCCTGCCTTTGTCCGTGTGCGTCTAACGAAGTGGGTGGTTAATTGATCTTTAGGAAATTTGACCACCAGATTATTTGTGACTAAAATTGGTTAATATAAGGAGCATGGCTAAACCTCAAAAGGAGCGAGGCCTTTCATGTCCAAAATTACTGCCTCTTTAATAGCTCTCATACTCATGTTTGCAGCGGTGCCATGCAGCATAGCCGCTGACGACTCCTTCACACAAAAGGACCGGGAGCTCCTGATCCGCCTGGATGAAAGGCTGAACCAGATTGACAAACGGTTTGAGCAGATAGATAAGAGGTTTGAGCAGGTGGACAAATGGCTTGATTTCATGCTGCAGGTCATGATCGCCATTGTAGGCGCTTTTACTGCCATAGTAGCAGTCACCATTGGCTTTGCACTGTGGGACAGAAAAACCATGATCCGACCGTTTGAAACCAAGGTAAAACAGATCGAAGATGATATTTTAACAGACAGAAAACG